>CAYZYB010000187.1:0-7724 GCA_964481505.1 uncultured Planctomycetaceae bacterium
ATCCTGACTATTGACAAGCAATGGCCTTTCATAGAAGGCCACGCATTTCAAAGGCAACAATCTGCTCCCCTACCCGAACCGACTTTTGGGAGCACTTGTTGTTGGAAGCCGCGATTCTTAACGAGTTCCGCTATGGAGCTCCGGCCGATGTCTAACTGCTCAATTCATGCTGTAAGCAGTCGACCAGATCCGAGTGGTGGAATTCGAAGCCGCTGGCAGTCAGGGCTTTGGGGAGAACGCGCGAGCTGGCCAGGAGCAGTGATTCCGCCATTTCGCCGAGCACGAGCTTGGCCATGAAGGCTGGCAACGGAAAAACGGTTGGTCGGCTGAGTGCCTTGCCGACTCCTTTGGTAAAGTCGCGGTTCGTCATTGGCGTTGGACTCACGGCATTCACGACGCCTTCGATGGATTCGTCGTTGACACAATGTGCAAGCACTCTTGTGAGATCGTGCAGACCAATCCAGCTCCAATATTGATTGCCTGAACCGACGTTTCCGCCGAGGCCCAGCTTAAACGGCAGCATCATTTTTGCGAGTGCGCCACCTTTGGGGCTTAACACAACACCGATCCGAACCTTTACGACTCGCAGACCGAGTTCGGCAGCAGCGTCTGCTTCTTTTTCCCAGGCTTCGCAAACTTCAGCGAGGTAACCGCTTCCTGCCGCCGATGATTCGTCGAGTTCCGTGTCCCCTCGATCTCCATAGAATCCAATCGCGGACGCAGACACCAGCACTCGTGGGCGTTTCTCCACAGCAGCGATCGATTTGATCAGGTTGCGAGTCCCTTCGACTCGGCTGCTGAGGATTCTGGCCTTCAGCTTGTTGTTCCATCGACCGCTGGCGATGTTTTCACCTGCCAGGTGAACGACGGCATCCACAGATTCCAGTCGAGCTGGATTTGTCAGGCCAGACCCCGGATCCCAGCGAATGGCGTCCTGATAAGAAGTTCCATCGCGTCGGCTGATGGCCAGGACCGACTTCCCTTCTTTTTGGAACAGTGATGTCAGCGAAGTTCCCACCAGTCCGGTGGCGCCGGAAATCGCGACGGTGTTGATTTCGGGGGAAGTTGTCACGGCGAATCCTGCAATCGGTTTTTGTTAACTGATGTCTGCGTGACCACGCAAACTGTCTGGGGTTCTAGCGATTTCCGCCAGCGTTTCAACACGGTTTTCGAGAATCGCTCTATCGCACACCGTCAAAGAACCGCCTGAAAGGCCGCATGTTTTACTGCTGCGAAGCCGTATGGACGCAATTTTCAGGATCACCTACATTGCGAGTCCCTTCTGGCGACCGAGTTCTTCTGTTCGTTTGCCGCCTCTCTCTCATCTCGCCTCAAGTCTCCCCGCAAAGGACAACGAATATGTTCTCCTTCCGATCTCATTCTGTAGCCATTTTGCTGACAGCCATCGTACTGACATTCAGTGCAGTTCCGGCAATGGCCAGAGTCGAAGCAGTCAAAGGCAAGCGGTACACACTGAACAAAAATCATGGGCCGTGGATGATCATGGCGGCCATCATTTCCGGCGTGCCGGAAGAACGACGCACCGAAGGCATGACGCCGTGGGAAGCGGCCGACCAGTTGGTCTATGAACTCCGCAAGCATGGAATTCCGGCTTACACCATGTTTATGGGGCGAGAGATGGGCGAAGTCTCTTCCTTTTCTGCGAAGTCATCCGGCAAGGAAAAACAAAAGTACATCGCACGCCACGAAGGCATCGCCATTCTTGCTGGAAATTTTTCAAGCGAGAAAGATAAACAGGCAAAGCTGATCATGAACTGGATGAAGAAAGAATTTCAGCCATCGTTTGCCAAGAACAAAAAGAGTGGTGCGATTCTGGCGAGAACTCCGGGCCGACCAAATCCGCTGAGCCGAGCGCACCTGACTCCGAATCCGTTGATGTCGGCGTCGGAACTGAAACGGCGTTCTGTGGACCCACTGTTGCAAAAGTTAAATGTCGGCGAAGAATTTTCGCTGACTAAGAACAAGGGCAAGTACAGTTTGAGAGTGGCCACCTTCCGCGGAACTTCGATCACACAGGTCGGCGGTCAGATGTCTGATAAAGCGCAGAATCACTTTGAGAAAATGTTCGGCAACAATCTGGACAAATCCGGCACCGACGCCTGGGAGCTAACGCAGGCCTTGCGATCAGCCCGACGATACGGTTATCCGCAGAACTACGAAGCCTATTTGTTTCATGACCGTTACGAGAGTTACGTGTGCATTGGCTCTTTCTCCAGCGAGAACGATCCGCGGATCGTAGAGTTGGCGAAGATGTTTAAAGCAAAGCCAGCGGTTCATCAGGGGAGAGACCGAGAACGAGCGGAAGTGTTCAGTATTCCTCGTCAGGTTCCGGTTGGTTCGACTCCGGAAAAACTGTGGATGTTTGACATGATGCCGAAACTCGTACGCGTGCCCTAAGTGTGTAGTCGCAGAAAGTTGCGAAGTTGTAGCGTGTGGCCGAGCGACCCCCCGGCGTTTCCTTCGCAGGCTCAGTCCAACCCCGGCCTGACATCAAATTCCAGTGGCCTCACAATGAAACCATCTTCGCAACGTTGATGGCGTTTGTGCTGACCGGCGAGGAAAACTATCGCGACTGGCGCCGGCAGGTTCACGACTGGGCGTGGGCGAAATTTCCGGGCCTGAAGCATGGCGAGTGCTTCTGCTCCTTGCGCCGAATGGTTCCCTGGCCGATTCACTGAAGGGAAAGATGTGGAACGGCCGTTTCCTTTGCTGCGGGTGCGGCGGCTGATCTGTTGGAAGCTCCTGAACGACTTTCTGTCGTAATTCGCCACAATCCGTAAAGACGTCGGTGGTTTCCGTGAGCGACACGGGAGATTCTGCGGCTTTGGTGGTACACTGCGATTCTTCGTTTCGCTGATCCGCTGACCTGCAGACCACTCTAGCAACATCGCGGTGCGTGACCTGCCGAAACCGGTCTTCCCTGATGATTCTTTTGCGGACTTTCGTAGCTACTGTCGCTCCATGATTGAACTCACTACCAACCCGATCAACTTTACTGAGGTCACGGAATCCGTACGGTCTCACAACGCTGGTGCTGTTGTGCTGTTTCTGGGGACCGTGCGGGAATTCACCGGAGACGCTCAAACATCATCGCTTGAATACGAAGCTTACCCGGCGATGGCAATTTCGGCGATGAAAGAACTGGACACCGAAGCTCGACAGAAGTGGACCCTGATTGATGTCAGCATCATACATCGAACGGGACATCTGGAACCTGGCGAAGTTGCCGTCGCCGTCGCGGTAAGTTCTGCGCATCGAGCAGAAGCATTCGAAGCCGGTCAGTGGTTACTGGATACACTCAAGCAGCGGGTTCCGATTTGGAAAAAGGAACTCTATTCCGACGGCAAAACGGAATGGGTTCACCCCACGCAAAAGTCGGAACCGTCTACCGCACCGCCGCAGAACACGACTGTGGAGAGTGCTCAATGAGTTCCGTTTCTAAAACTGAAATACCGCGCCGGTTGATCGACAGTTTCGGTCGAGTACACAACAACCTGCGGGTGAGTGTGACGGATCGTTGTAATATCCGTTGCTTCTATTGTATGCCGGCGGATAACGTCGAATTCATGCCGAAGGCTGAGTTGCTGACGTTTGAAGAAATTGAACGTGTCGTGCGTGTGGGCACCGCGCTTGGCATTGATCGCGTCAGGCTGACTGGCGGCGAACCGCTCGTTCGTCGCGACCTTCCGCAATTGATTTCTCAACTGGTGAAGATTCCCGGCATCGTGGATATTGGGCTCACCACAAACGGTGTGCTTCTGGGTGAACAGGCGCAACAGCTTCGAGACGCCGGTCTACAGCGTCTCAACATCAGCCTCGACGCTCTCGACCCCGAAGTCTTCAAACGCGTCACACGTCGTGACAGTTACGACAAGGTTGTCGAAGGAATTCAGGCCGCACGCGACGCCGGATTCAGTCCGATCAAACTGAACGCCGTATCGGTGAAAGGAATGACGGAAGACCAGATCATTCCGTTTGCAGAATTGGCTCGCGATACGGCAACGGAAGTCCGCTTCATCGAATTCATGCCGTTGGATGCAGACAGTCAGTGGCAGCGCGACAAAGTTCTGTTTGCTTCGGAAATTCTGGAACGGATCGAAGCTGAGTTCGGAACGCTGAAGCCAGTTCCTTCAAAGAACCCAAACGCACCGGCAAACGACTTCGAATTTGCAGATGGACGGGGCCGCATTGGAATGATCGCATCGGTGAGCCAGCCGTTCTGTAGCACCTGCAATCGATTCCGCCTGACAGCCGAAGGAAAGCTCAGAAACTGCCTGTTTAGCCTGGAGGAAACAGACGTGCGGACGTTGTTACGAGGCGACGGAGCGGATTCTGAAATCGCTGAGGCCATGTTGCAGTGTGTTGCCGCGAAGAAGGCCGGTCACCTGATCAATTCAGAAGATTTTGTTCAGCCTGATCGGCCGATGTATTCGATTGGCGGCTGATGGAAAGTAACAAGACGTGTTGAGATCAGCTTTCACAAGGTTGAGGAAACAGGTGACGCATTTCGTAAACCCAGTCGCGATGGTACTGGTGCTTGTGTCGCTTATGTTCGCGGAGAACTCGACCACCGGCGCCGATCGCGTCTTCGTTTGGCCGGACGTCGCTCCTGGAGAAACCACAAACGACGAAGGAGTCACAGCGCCTGCTCGCAAAGGGGAATCTCCAGCAGTCACACGTGTCACACACATTCGACGTCCGTCCATTGATGTGTTTTTGGCGGACAAGCCGAATGGAAGTGCAGTTGCTGTTCTTCCGGGCGGAGGATTTGGCAAAGTTGTTACGGATAAAGAAGGTTCGGAAGCCGCTCCATGGCTTAACGGTCTGGGGATTTCCGTATTCGTGATTCGTTATCGGACAAACGAAGTCACTCCAAAATCCGAGCCCGCGTGGAATCGGCCATTGCAGGACGTTCAGCGAACATTGCGTTTGATTCGACACAACGCAGACAAATGGAAGGTTGATTCCGGCAAAGTGGGAGTGCTCGGGTTTTCGGCCGGCGGGCAGGTGGCTTCCATTCTGCACACGGCCGAAGGCAAGGCTGCCTATGACGCCATTGATGATGTCGATGAGCACAGCTGCAGTCCGGATTTCTCCATATTGGTGTATCCCTGGCGAATTCAGGAGGCGAACGGAGAACTGTTGAAGGCCATCAAGCCGACAGTAAAGTCTCCTGCCGCATTTATCGTTCATACACACGATGATCGGTCGTCTTCTGTGGGAAGCGTTCTTTTGTACGCCGAACTCAGGAAGCTGAATGTCCCGGCAGAACTACACGTATACGCAAACGGGGGACATGGATACGGAATGAGACCGGTTGCGGGTTCGCAGATTGGCACATGGCCGCAGCGGGCGACGCCCTGGCTGCAACTTCAGAATATCGCTGACAAAGAATGACTCAAAAGCAGCCAATGACTACACCACAGGAATTTCAGCCTGCCGCGATGGCAACGCGCGCCTCGGAGCAGGCAATCGGATATCTGATTCAGCAGGGAATCGAAAACGCAGACTGCCTGTCGCTGGCGGCCGGCTTTGTCGATCCTGTGACTTTGCCGGTGGACCTCGTTCGTTGCACGACGGCCGCGTTGCTGAACGAAGAGAACACAGCCCGCACTGCGCTGCAATATGGGACAACGCAGGGAGCCGAAACTCTGCGTGAGACATTCCGCAACTATCTGGCGGAACTCGAAGGCGAAGGCAGTCGAATGGCCGACCTGCCGCTGGATCGTCTGATGCTGACAACGGGTTCTCAACAGTTGTTGCTGTTGTTGTCACAGACGCTTTTCAATGAAGGCGACATTTGCCTCGTCGCTGCCCCAACATATTTCGTTTACCTCGGCGTGCTTGATGGCGTCGGGGCGAATGTCATTCCGATCAAAACCGACAACGATGGCATGTGTCCGCAGGCTCTTGGTGCTGAACTGCAGCGGCTGAGTGAAGCGGGGCAGCTGCATCGCGTCAAGATGGTGTATATCGTCAGTTATCACGACAACCCGGCGGGTGTCAGTGTCAGCGAAGAACGGCGTGCCGGTCTATTGCAGTGCGTCAGGACATGGTCGACTCACCACAAGATCTTTCTTCTGGAAGACGCTGCTTACCGAGAGCTCCACTACGATGGTCCGCATCTGCCCAGCATCTGGTCGTTCGATGATGCTGATGAACACGTCATTTTGGCGCAAACATTTTCCAAGAGTTTTTCACCGGGGCTTCGAGTGGGACTTGGCGTGCTGCCGCAGGAACTTATCAAGCCCGTGTCAGACCTCAAAGGCAACGAAGACTTCGGCAGCACTCACTTGAGCCAGAATATTGTCGCCGCTGTGCTGAATTCCGGAGACTACCAACGGCACGTCAGAATGTTGCAGGAGAGCTACCGGTTAAAGCGAGATGCCATGCTTGCCGCGGCGGCAGAATTCTTCAGCAATATCGACGGCGTGTCGTGGCTGAAGCCTAACGGTGGCCTGTATGTTTGGATGACTTTGCCGGAATCTGTGGCTACCGGGTTCGACAGCGAGTTGTTTCGGCAGGCGACGGAGGTCGACAAGGTGATGTATGTCCCGGGTGAACTCAGCTATCCATCAGGCTGGACAGAAAGGCCGTGCAATCAGATGCGACTCAGTTACGGAGTGCTGGATGTCGACGGAATTCGCGAAGGCATGCGTCGTCTGGCACAGTCTGTCCGCTCTGTGATTCGGAATTCGTAGATCGCAAATTCTATGAACCATTCGGAACGCTCGGAGTCCAGCGAATCGCCACTGCCGTGGCAGCCCACATGCAGCCTGCAAATGCTGCAGCAACGCGCCGCCATGCTGGCGGCAGTTCGTTCGTTCTTTGCGGAACGGAATTATACCGAAGTCGAAACGCCTCTGTTGTCTCGCGACATCGTCGTTGACGCTCACCTGGACCCCTTCCTGGTAACGCAGGAAAAGGACGAACCGAGTCTGTTCCTGCAGACAAGTCCGGAAGCGGGGATGAAGCGTCTGTTGGCTGCCGGAAGCGGCTCGATCTTCCAAATCACGCGGTCGTTTCGCAAAGCCGAGTTGGGAGAAAAGCACAATCCTGAATTCACCATGATCGAATGGTACGGCATCGGCACGTCGTATCACGAACAGATGCAGCTTACGGAAGATCTGATCCGCCATTGTGCGACGTTTGTCTCCAAACCCGCGACACATTTTGGCACCCCGCCTTTCGCCCGCTCTGCTTACGATGCCGCGTTTTCCGGCGCTCCGCTGTTTGTTGATCGCGTGCTGGATCTTACGGTTTCGCGATTGCAGTCTCTTGTCGCAAAACACACCACACTGGCAGACTCAGCATTAGTCATGACCGACCGCGACGACCTGCTGAACGCTTTGCTGGCGGAACGCATCGAGCCACAGCTGGGGCAGCGGCATCCGGAGTTTCTGGTTGATTATCCGATTTCCCAGGCAGCACTTGCCAAAGTGAATCCGACCGACCCACGCACGGCGTGTCGGTTTGAGTTGTACGTTAACGGAATCGAGTTATGTAACGGCTATCAGGAACTTACAGACCCCAACGAACTCCGAAAACGTGACCAGCAACAGAATTCCAGCCGCGCCGCTCACGCAACTGCAACACTTCCCGGTGCGCCTTTGATGACGGCGGCAATGCAATCGGGATTACCAGAATGCTCCGGCGTCGCACTCGGGTTCGACCGACTGCTGATGGTGCTGACAGGATCCGAT
>CAYZYB010000188.1:0-7717 GCA_964481505.1 uncultured Planctomycetaceae bacterium
GGTTGGGCGCGACGCAGGTTATACAAGGCATGTCCTGATCGCCCGGTTTTGGAAAGTGCTCAATAGATGATTCGTCTGATAAGTGTTCTGCTTCTGGGCGGATGTGTCGCCGCAACGATTTCGACGACAACCGCTGCTGATGAACCTCGTGTACAAACCTTGGTGCCGGGGCTTCGTGTGCACCGTCTGCCGGTTGACCTGAAGAACATCGACAGTGTCGCTTATGGTCCGGACGGACGGTTGTTCGCAGCGGGTTATGATGGTCGCGTGCATGTGCTGACGGACACCGATGGCGACGGTGTTGAAGACAAAGCGGACATATATTGGTCGAAGCCAGGTGACTTGCTAACGCCAGTCGGCATACTGGCAAACAAGGATGGCGTCTATGTGGCCGTTCGTGGAAAGATTGCACTGCTGAAAGACACCAACGGCGACGGCAAGGCTGACCAAAGCAAAGCCGTCGTTTCTGGCTGGGCAAAAGAGCAATACAACCGTGACACGCGGAACGACGCGTCCGGAATCATGATCGACAAAGATGGCAACCTGTATTTCAGCCTTGGTTGCATGTCGTACAATAAAGCATGGCTGCTGGACAAGAACGGTAAGTCCCGATACGACCCCACCAGCGAACGAGGCACCATCCTGAAAGTTTCGCCCGATCGAAAGAAACGCGAAATTCTAGCAACCGGTTTGCGTTTTGTAATCGGCCTGGACATCAACAAACACGGTGACCTGTTTGCGACCGATCAGGAAGGAGATACCTGGTTTCCCGGTGGTAACCCTCGCGACGAACTGTTGCACATCATACCAGGTCGGCACTATGGGTTTCCGTTTCGGCATGCGAAGTATTTGCCGGAAAGTATCGACGAACCCTACGTCGTGGGCTTTTCTCCCCAGCATCAGTCAACCTGTGGCTTTCGCTTTAACGAAGTTCGGCCTGGGCGAGGCCAGTTTGGACCGGAACACTGGGAAGGCAATGCAATCGTGACCGGTTTTTCTCGCGGGAAACTTTGGCGAACACCGTTGGCCAAAACGCGAGCTGGCTATGTGGGGCGTCAGGTCCAGATTGCAGCGTTCGAATCGTTACTGACGGACGTGGCCATTGCACCATCCGGCGATTTGCTGATCACAGGGCACAGCGGAAGTCCCGATTGGGGAGCTGGTCCAGGAGCAAACGGGCACTTGTACAAAGTCTTGTTCGATAAGCAGTCGCCTCAGCCCGTAATCGCGTGGTCGGTCAATCCGATCGAAATGAAGATCGCGTTCGATAAGTCGGTTAATCCCAGGCTACTCAAGACGGCCGAAGTTGAAGCAGGAAAATTCGTCTGGGAAGGCAATCGCTACGAATGGATATTCCCAGGTTACGATGTGGTCAAAGCGGAAAAAGCATCGGTGCGGCGTGAATTGAAGGTGAGTCGTGTCAGCGTTTCCGAAGACGGAAGAACGGTTACGCTGGCGACAGCCCCACAACCAGGGAACACTCGCTACAACATCACTCTGCCGAACGTCGCGGCGGCAAACACTTCTCCGACAACTGGCGAACAAATCGAATTATCCTGTGACATGGGAGGAGTTCAGGCCGAATGGTCTTCCCACTCTTCAAACTCAGCAACGTGGCGAGGCTGGCTTCCTCACATTGACACCCAAGTTGTTCACACGATGACTGCAGGTTCTGCTTCGCACGAACAACTGCTGCGACACCTTCAGCAACCTGGTTCGCTGATTATGAAAACCCTGCTGCTGCTTCCAGGCAAAAAAGTCTCACTGCGTTGGGAAGGATCACGATCGTTTGTCGTCAACTGCGGCGAGCAACAAGCGTTTTCGAAAAAGAAAGATGGGAAGTACGTCGCCGAATTGAACCTTGTTGCGGCGAACGCACCTCCTGCTGCACCCGCACGAGGTGATCGTGTACAGGTCTTGCCAACGACTCGCCTTCCTCTGGAAATTCAGCTGGAAACGGGACCGACAGATGGCGATTTTCTGTTCGACGTATCGTACCACGCGGACTTCGACCCGCACGAACGGCCGCTGCGACTCGACCACCTGTTTGTGCCCTGGGCACCGACAATTGTTCCCCAGGAAACCGAAGACGTCGCGCAATCGATCGCGAAAGTCGATGGAGATCCCGTGAAAGGTGGAGAGATCTTTTTCGGCAGGAAGGCCAACTGTTCGCAATGTCACATGTTCTCTGGCAAAGGCGGAAAAGTCGCTGCGGACCTGACGGTTTCTCTACACCGCTCTCCTGAAGCTGTCATGCGAGACATTATCACCCCGAGTGCATCGATCAATCCGGACTATGTCAGCTACTCAGTGGTCACGACGAGCGGTAAGACACTCACCGGACTTTTTCAGACCGCCAACGAAAGCAAGATCGTCCTCATTGATAACAAAGCTCAGTCACACACAATCGACCGGATCGACATTGAAGACATTCGAGCCAGCTCGGTTTCGCTCATGCCGAACGGCTTCGATAAACTCGGCAAAGAAGATCTTAAAAATCTTGTCGCATTCCTCTGTACTGAGGACGTGGCCACGCGCGAAAAAGGGCTTCCCACCGGCGTGATTCTGCGAGAGCAATGGGACGATGTACAGGGAGGTCTCAGTGCGTTACTGAAGCACAAAGATTTTCCCGACAAGCCGTCGACGCAAAGTCTACTCACGCGTTTCGAAGGAACCATCAACGGCCCGGAATACTACGGTTCAAGAGTCCGAGGCTACGTTCATCCACCACAAACCGGTGACTACACATTTTGGATGGCCGCCGATGATGAGGCAGAACTGTGGCTCAGCACGACGGAGGATCCCAAAAACCGAGTCCGTATTGTGGCGATGAAACGCTGGACGCCATCACGAATCTGGGACCGCTATCCGGAACAAAAATCGAAACCGGTCCGATTAAAAGCTGGCCGACGTTACTACATCGAAGCCATCCAGCACGAAGCGAGAGTCGATGACTGCCTGGCCGTTGGATGGCAATTGCCAGACAAAACTATGGAACGCCCCATTCCCGGTATACGGCTGTCGACTCAGGGCGAGTGACGCCGTAGATCTAAAATTAAGGCTGCCTCCATCTCTCCTTCCTTAGAGCCGGAAGACGAGCGGTCGATCGAGTAGATCATGGAGAAGCATCAGCACATCTGCTGACGAATCAGCCGGAAATCGCAACGGACACACGACAGGCACGGGGCATTCCTTGTTTCAGATTCAACATTGCCCAAGCTCACCGGGATCAAATTGACCTGAGGAGCGACTCCGTCCTGCCTGTCGCGATCCGCTGATTTGAAAACAGAAGGCCGAGACAAATCAAAGTGAGTTGTCTCGGCCCTCAAAACACAACCTCAAGTACCGGCGGGCCTTCCGAACTCAAGGCTGCATGATGCAAATGGGGCTCAGATCTCTGCTGTTAAACTCGCGGAAACCGTCCGAAGATGACACTAAGATCGGGCCACAACCGGCCATTCCTTGGTGCTGAGCCCAGGATCAACACGAATTCCGCCACGCATGTCCGCATTCTTTTCCTGGCATTTTGTGAATCGGCACAAACAAGGCAGGGGTCCCGTGGTTGAAACGTCTATCGTAAGGCAACATACTGGGAATCGTTTATTGCAAACAGAAAACGGCGGGAAGCGGGCCAGTGTCACCAGGTTCACCAACTCAAATGCTTTTGTCCGCGCAGGGCGGAAGTTCTTCGGCAGTCAAAGAACTGTTTCCGATCGTGTATGGAGAGTTGCGTTCCATTGCACATCGTCAGCTTTGGTCGAACCCTCTGGCTGCTCAGATTTCCACGACTGATCTGGTTCACGAAGCTTACCTGAAGCTGATCGATCATCAGAAAGTGTCGTGGAAGAGTCGCACTCACTTTTTTGCAATCGGCGCTCGAGTGATGCGACAGTTGCTGATTGATCGGGCTCGGCAAAACAAAGCAGCCAAACGCGGCGGCGGTGTCGCAACGATTTCTCTGGAAGAAGGTCTGCTGACACGCGAAGTTGATGCTCATGTGCTGGCCGTCGAAGAAGCTTTGCAGCGACTTGAAGAACTCAGCCCTTCGCAGGCTCAGATTGTGGAAATGAGATTCTTCGGCGGCATGACAGTTGCCGAAGTCGCCGAAGAAATGGGAAAATCCAAACGTTGGGTCGAATCCGAATGGACAATGATTCGCGCATGGCTTCGCGCGGAATTAAGTGAGGAGTAGATGTCTGCTTCTAATCACGACCGCGTTCGTGAGATCTTTCACCAGGCCGTTAACCTGTCTGATGAAAATCGAGCCGCGTTGCTCGACCACGAATGTGGCGATGACGCGGAGCTCCGCGCCGCCGTTGAACGATTATTGAAGCACCACCGCCCCGACACTCTGCTGCTGGCTTCAGAACAGGGTGACACAGCTCCGGAACACAACAAGAAGCCGCAGGAGAATGTTTCTCCGACAGATTCAGACGACAGCCACACACAGCGGTTTGGGCAAACTGTTGCCGAACCTGCCGGCGAATCGGCAATCGGACTGATGAAGCGCCAGTCCCAGGAACTAACAGGACTTCAAAAACAACGGCGTTGGCTGTTGTACGCTAGTAGTCTGGGCCTGCTTCTGCTGATCTCGCTCGGATGGTGGCTGCATTCGGCCATTCAGGATTCACTTGGCAACTCGCTGGAAGTCTCCATGCGAGAAATGCTCGACCACCAGGTGCGCGCCATCGAAAACTGGCTGGAAACAGAAGAAGAGCTTATTGCATCCTGGGCGCGCGTTCCGGGAGTGGTCACAGCGATCAATGATCTGAACCAAATTGCGAAAGCGGAAGATTCGCCGGGCAAGTCGCTGTCTGCGTCTGAATCTCGTTCGCGACTGCGCGAAACACTAAATACGGTCACAGCGGAATCAGGTGAATTCAGCTATGCGGTTTGGAATCGAGAAGGAACTTTACTGGCCGATTCAAATCCCAACGGAGCGGATTTGATCGGCAACGGAACAACAGAATACGGAGCGAGTTTGTTGGCGCGTGTCTTTCGCGGAAAGACCGTACTATGGATGCCAACCCGTGCAGGCTTCATCACAGAAGGTTTTGCACTTACGGAAAATGCTCCTAAAGGGAACATGGCACTGATTGCTCCCGTTTATTCGGACAACGGAAAGAAACCGATTGCCGCCATACTCATGTCACATTCTTCACGTCAGCAGCGATTCGAAAAAATGCTGCGTGATGCGGAGTTCGGAGAGACGGGCGAGGTCTATGCGTTTGCCGACGATGGATTCCTGATTTCCGAAAGTCGGTTTAACGACCAGCTTAAGACAATCGGACTCATCCCAAACACCCCCGCGACCTATTCTGCACAGGTCGTTCGGGTTGCCGATCCTGGCGGGAATCTCCTCAAAGGCCATCAATCGCAATTCGATTCTGCGGAATGGCCGCTAACACGTGCGGTCACCTCCGCAATCGCAGGCATCAACGGTAGCGACATTGGCGGTTATCGAGATTATCGAGGTGTAAAAGTGATCGGTGTTTGGGCCTGGATGGAGACGTACCGTTTCGGGATCGTGGCCGAAGCCGACCACGAAGACGCCTACGAACCACTCGTGCCGTTGCAGCGAGCATTCGCAATCGTATTTGTCGCATTGATCGGCACGGCGCTCACGGCAATCGCTGCTTCTCTGGCCTTGCTGCGACTCCGCCAAAAAAGCAACACCGCCACCACAGTCGGACCCTACACGTTGAAATCACTCATCGGTGAAGGCGGGTTCGCTCGAGTATATCTGGCTAGACATGCTCTGCTGAGACGCCCTACAGCAGTCAAGATTCTCAGACCCGAACAAATCAATCCTAAAAACCTGTCACGATTCGAGCGCGAAGTTCAACTGGCCAGCGGACTCAGTCATCCTAACACAATCAATATCTACGACTACGGAGCGACATCGGACGGCAGCTTCTACTACGCGATGGAATACATCAAAGGGCCATCGATACAGGAATTGATCGATCAGGATGGTCCGCAGTGTCCGGCACGTGTTGTCTGGATATTGACCCAGATTTGTCGCTCTCTTCGCGAAGCGCACAACAAAGGACTCATTCATCGCGATATCAAACCGCAAAATATCATGCTTTGCCGTCAGGGAGGAGAATGTGATTTCGTGAAGGTGCTGGATTTTGGCCTCGCGCGAAGCCTTGAAGCAGAACGGAACCGTGTGACAGAAACAAAACTGCTGATCGGCACGCCGCTGTACATCGCACCGGAACGCATTGTCGACCCAGGCTGCATGGACCCACGATCAGACATTTATTCGCTCGGAATTCTCGGCTACTTCCTGCTCACCGGACGTGAACCGTTTGATGCACAGGGTTCGATGGATGCACTTGCTCAAACAATCAATCGCTCTGCCAGACGTCCTTCCGAACAGACAAACAATCCCATTCCGAAGGGGTTAGACAAACTGATTCGAGACTGCCATTCGCGTATGATTATCGAACGACCCCAAACGATTGAAGATGTTCTGGAACGACTTGGAGAAGTCACACTCGACGAACAATGGACCACGCAAAAGGCGGCGGAATGGTGGGACAAAAACCAGCAGACGACACCCGCTCAATCTGAACCCCCTTCCACGAATTCACAACCCAGCGAAACGATGACACTAAGCTAGCCTTCGATGCCGAAACAAAATCGATTTCGACACCAAACTTATCCCACGAGTCCTGAAATCCAGCCGACTGCGCACAGGCTCACGACCAAAGCCGCACACGGTGCCGACTTTTCAGAACTCCACACGCGGTTTGGAGTCAGTCGAGTCGTGTTGGTTCACGGAACGTTTATGGGAGATGACCCGTTTGCGATTTCCGAAACACTGGATGCAATCGGAGAAGGTTCGCCGTTACTGAGTAAGCCGCTTAAAGCACTTGCGGCGAAACTCAAGAACCAAATCAAACCCATCACCGACGAAATCAACGGCGATGTCGGCAACTACGATGCCAATTACTGCAGACAGTTTCAGCAGCTCGTTGGGGACGATCCCATCGTCAATCTCATGCAGCCCACATGGTCAGGCCAAAACCATCACTTCGCGCGAGCGGACCTGGCTGTGCGATTGCTGTGCATGATTGCGGACTTCGATTTGACCGAAGACGAAAGCGTGCTGCTGTGGGGGCATTCGCACGCTGGCAACGGATTCGCCATTCTGACCAACCTGCTGGCAAACGAACGAGCATCCGTCGCGGCATTTTTTGAAGCAGCCGATCAGAAATCACCTCACTGGGCTCGGGCTCAGGCACTTTTGGAATCCGCTGCAACACCCCCACCCGCTGGCCCGTAGTGTTCGCATCGCCAGTTTTGGAGCCCCCGTCCGCTATGGCTGGGACATTGATGGATGTCGAGACCTGCTGCATGTCCTGCATCATCGCGATCGCGCGGATTCATTCACCACCAAACCGTTGTTTCCGCCGCACGCTTTTCAGGACATGGCCACAGCGAAATTCGGCGATTGGGTTCAGGCCTTTGGAATCTCCGGGACAGATGTCGCCCCTCCCACGTCATCCGCGGTCAGCAAACGCATGGGTATTTTGCTGGAAGCCGGACTGGCGTCTCCGGACGAAAGCATCGATATCAGTCTGGTTCCCGCCGGACGATTTCGAGATCTCTGTGCGCGATGGAAGACAGGCACACGCTGTCACGAAGACGGCCGCAACCTGCTGGTTAACTACGAAGCGTGCGGACGCATTTCGAAGCTGGGTATCCC
>CAYZYB010000189.1:0-7709 GCA_964481505.1 uncultured Planctomycetaceae bacterium
GTATTTGCCGGGGACGAACTATGCGAACATAGTCCACTGCCAATAGAATAGTAGCCAACGCAACCAACTCTTTCACAGCGACCTTCAGCCCGCAGCTTCTTCCTTGCGTGGCAGCAGAAACGACAGCCGTATGAAACACCTGAACGCCGCCCTTATCGCCCTCGTCGCCCTGACCATTGCCTGGCAATCTGTATTGTTCGCTCAACCAGCCAATGGCCTTGTTGTTGCGTTTCCACAATCCGCATACGTGAAACGAATGATGTCTTTGGATCGTAACAGGGATGGATTTCTGGAAGCCCGGGAACTTCCGGGTACGCTTTCCCAATTGATCGGGCAGCACGATGCTGATTCTGATGGAAGACTGAGTCCACAGGAACTGAGTTCGCTGGAGGACAAAGCGATGGCTGTTCGTGAAAGCCAGAATCCCGCCGCGACTGGCGATCCGGGCAAAGCCAAAGGACGCAGTGGGCGCGGACCGGCTGCGGGAAGATCGCAGGGTAAGGCCAGCCCATTGGATGCGAAGCAGATTCTTCGATTTGCGCTCACCTTCGATCACAACGGTGATGGCGGGCTCAGTGCGGATGAACTGCGTCGATACACCGTCGCATTGGCGGCTCGCCGCGCAGCTCACCGAGCGTCAAGAGTACCGACAGATGGAGCTTCGCCAGCGAGCGACCGATCACCATCACAACAAAGCGCTGCCCCCGCAAAAGGTCTTTCAGCAGACGGCAAAGGCAACGGTGGATTTGGCGATCCTCCGTAGCAGAAGAAAACGGACGTCGACGATGCTTCGGAAATTCGACTGAAAATGGTCAATTCGCAAAAACGCCGATTGTGGCCATTAATCACCGGCTTGTAGCGATTTTCCGTCAAATATTTGCCAAAAATCGCTCGGAACCACGTTGAACCAAAAATATGTAAGTTGCCGGTTCTTTGGCGCGTCACACTACTAACGGGACAGTGTCAATGCCTGATGAATGTCAGGTGGGTTGCTATTTCGAACCGTACGAATTTCGCGATCAAAGTCGAAAAATTAGATTTCGCTGCACTTGTCCTACGGGTTCCTTAATCCGAAACAACAGGAAGGAGCGAGTCGTGACTTCGAACCTAAAAAACAAAAGCGCAGTGCTTGCGCTTGGCGGTGGCGGTGCCCGTGGGGTCGCTCATCTGGGCGTCATTCAAAAACTGCGTGAGTCTGAGATTAACATCGAACGCTATGTCGGTGTCAGCATCGGCGCTCTGGCGGGCGCTCTTAGCGCCGTGGATGCTGATTCCGCTCGTGTGCAGGATCGCGTTGTCAAGTATCTGACATCGGAGGCCTTTCTTTCGAAGCAGGCTGCGCTTTTTTCTACCGCGCCGGAAGCAGATGAACCGGCGACGTCGGGCTTGTTTGCGTGGTATCATCAGATTCGAAAGTTCATTGGAGCGCGTCGTAAGCTGGCAGCGTTGTTTGGGCAACCGGCTTTGCTGAAGCCTGATGTGATGACCGATATCGTTGATGCGTTGATTCCGGATATCGATATCTCCGACACCGTCACGCCGTTGAGTATCGTGGCGATTGATTTGCTGTCCGGTCGGCGGGTGGAATTGAAACGCGGGTCACTGAAAGATGCCGTGATGGCGTCCGCTGCAATCCCTGGCGTCTTTCCGCCGGTCGAAATGAACGGCATGCTGCTGTGCGACATCGGCATGATGGATGCCATACCCGCTCGAATCGCAAGGTCCTACGCACAGGACCTGACCATCGCAGTCGATGTTGGAGCGAGTGTCGAGCCGATCGAAAGTTGCGCGACCGCGGCGGATCTGTTTTTGCGTCTGGGTGACATTGGTGAGCCGCTGGTTCGGGAATACACGATCGGCATTGCTGACGTTGTGATTCGCCCCGACGTCGCAAGAACTCCGTGGTATGACTTTTCGGATCCCGAAGGTCTGGTTGAACTTGGCAGAGTAGCCGCAACTGATGCACTGCAGCAGTTCGAAGGAACTCAGGCCGTGACAACGACATCAGATCGGCTTTAAGCTTACGCAGTTGCTTTCTCTGCCGTTCCTTTTGAAGGCTCGATTGATTGCTGCCAGGTGCCCATGGGCAGAGCTTTCGATCTGAGCAGTCTCCACCGAATATCAGGCAACAGCACATCTCCGTCTTCAAATACCTGTCCGCCGCTCAATCGCGTTTTGACACCATTGCAGCCTGAACGCGATTGCAGATTGCTGTCGGGTGTAGGTGCGGGCTCCCTGAGGACGCCTCAGACCGGCAGGAATTGCCGACGCCGCGACGGCTAGACGGTGTTGAACACTGAAACATCGGAAACGCACCATGCCACAGCGTTTTGCGGGGCAAACTGACCTGCCCGCATTTTTGAGAGACTGCTACTGTCCACTGATCTGTCCGGAATCGCAGCATGATTCTCGGGTGGGGTTTTGTTAATTCTCATTGTCTCTCTCAGTCCGTTCGAAGTCTCAAATTGCTGTCTGCTTTCTGTAGGTCGCTGTGTTTGAGACGGAATAGACACTCATCTCAAAGGATGTTTACGTGGCCGCATCGACAACCAACGCGACGCCGCTGTCCGCCAACTCCCTGCGATTCCGATTGTTCGGTTCGGCAACATGGCAGAACATCGGATCGCGCATGAGCGTTGATTTCGTGATCGCGAATGTGGCCTTCATTGGGGCCGCGTTGTGCCGACAAATCACGACGCGAAAACTATCCGGCGCGGACCCGATTAGTACCGTCATAGAAAGAGTGAATCCGACCTTCTTTGCACACGCGTGCTGGTTTAGCCTGACGGGTGTCGCATTGTTGGCGCTGACCGGTTTTTACCGGCCGCTTCCAAGTGGTCGGTTGGCTGAGCGGCTGCTGTCAGCTGCCAAGACATGCATCGCAGGTTTCGTTTTTCAGATGGCGTTCGGGACACTTGTTTTTGGCAGAACGCTGACCGCGGTTGAACTTGGCGTTCCGGCGTGGAGCCTCTTTTTCACATTGCTGTCACTAAGTCGAGCGTCACGGCGTTCACTGTCGTCGTACTTTCAACTGATTCCAAAATCAGAAATTCGCGGAGTCGCCCATATTGAATCGGTGTTGGTTGTTGGTGGAGCCGGCTATGTGGGTTCGGAGCTTGTTCGGCAGCTGCTGGATTCCGGTTATCGCGTCCGAGTTCTGGATCTGCAGTTATTTGGATTAGAACCGCTTCAGGATTTGTTGAGTCACAAGCGACTTCAGGTTCAGAAGGGTGATTTTCGAAACATCGAAGATGTAACGAGAGCTCTGCGGGATATGGATGCCGTTGTGCATCTGGCGGCTATTGTTGGCGATCCCGCTTGTGCCATGGACGAACAAACAACGATTGCCGTCAACTACCAGGCGGCAAGAATGATGGCTCAATTGTCGAGAGCAAACGGTATTTCTCGCTTCGTGTTTGCGTCAACGTGCAGCGTGTATGGCGCGTCCGACGGGCTGGGCGTGATCAAAGAAACCGGTAAACTGAATCCGGTTTCGTTGTACGCCACAACCAAGATCGATGCGGAAAAAGCTCTGCTGGAAACCACGGATGATGTGTTCCAGCCGACTGTGTTGCGGTTCGGTACAGCCTACGGCTTGTCGAGTCGTCCACGGTTCGATCTGGTCGCGAATCTATTTAGTGCGAAGGCCGTGACAGACGGGCAGATTTCTGTCTTCAATGGTCATTACGCTCGACCGTTTGTGCATGTACGCGATATGGCCAGAGCTTGTCTGTTGAGCCTGGAAGCACCACTGCATCTGGTTGGCGGTGAGACGTTTAACGTTGGCGATGAAAGTCAAAACTACACCATCAGTCAGCTGGGGCAGATCGTCGCCAGCTATGTTCCGGGCACGGAAGTGGAGGAGCAATCGGACGACAGCGACCCGCGGAGTTATCGAGTTTCGTTTGAGAAGATCAGGTCGATTCTTGGGTTCGCAGCCAGTGTGGATGTCAAAGAGGGCGTGCTGGAAATGGTGAACGCTGTCCGAGATGGGCAGATCGAAGACTGGCACGACCCCATCTACAGCAATCAGCTGCAGATGAAACAGCATGGCCTGGAGGTCCTGAAATTCCCTGCGGCATCGGATGCTGACCTTGCGGTTGATATGCCAGCGACCACCGAGTTTCTGCGCCGAGCGGCGTAGTGACTTTGGGGAAGGGTGGGAGACGTGAAGTGTTCGAATCTGCCCAATGACGCAGTTGCGTATTAGTCGAATCGCGGGCCGCCTCGTGACCCGTTGCGTTGCATGGCATTTCGTCACACGTTGCCTTTGGAGAGACTTGGCAGTTGGAAATCTCGCGCCCACCGTGTGGAAGAGCTCCTGAATCATGGTGCCTCGCACGGGGCTTTCACGGCAGGCATTCGGCTCATTTCGACGAGCTTTGAAGCGGATCACACGAGTTTGGTAGCAAGGCTGTGTCGACTTCGCGTCTTTTCTGCGATCGATTGCGAAGGGCACTTCCCTTTGAGTTTCCATCGGTCATAGTGCCCTCTCTATTTCCAACCACCTCGACCACGTCTGTACTGAAAGCTCTTGATGCGACCCTCAATAACACTGGCCCTCCTGCTGGCACTTCTTCCACAACTTCACGGTCAGGACGCAGCTCCCAAAGCTGACGCTCCTAAGGTGGAAACACCGCGCGACAAGGTCAGCTATGCGATTGGATTGACGATTGGCCGCAACATCAAGCAACAGGGTTTGCCACTGAATGTTCAGATGATCGCGTTGGGCATTCAGACGATCATGCAAGGCAAGGAACCTCTGGTTTCGCAGGAAGAGATTCAGAAAGCATCGGCGGAATTTGACGCGATTGTTCAAAAGGAAGCGATGGCCGAAGTGGATGCCTTTCTTGCTGAGAACGGCAAGAAGAAGGGCGTCGTGACAACCAAGAGCGGTCTGCAGTATCTTGTGCTGGAGCCTGGCACCGGCGAAAAACCGACCACCAAAAGCAAAGTCAGCACGCACTATCGCGGCACCCTGCTGAGCGGAAAGATGTTTGATCAGTCATATGCAGGGGACGCTCCAACAGCTGCCGACAAACCTGTTTCCTTCGGTGTGACTCAAGTCATCAAAGGGTGGACAGAAGCGCTGCAGCTGATGAAGGTTGGCGCGAAGTATCGCCTGTTCATTCCGCCTGGACTGGCCTACGGTAAAAACGGACCGCCAAGCATCGGACCGAACAAGTTGCTCATCTTTGACATTCAGCTGATTGGCATCGAATAGCAGATCGTTGGTGGCAGATCGCCGCTGACACAACTCGGAATCAGCAGCAGAAATTTTAAGACGGCCAGGTGCAGGTCATGCCCCCGGCCGTCTTTCTGTTTTGACTTCCGGGAACTTCGTGAGTGCAACTCGCAAGGGGAGCTTCTGCTTAGCGGAACGAAACCGACCTGTCACTCGAGCCTCGAACTGTTCGCGCACGTTCAAATCATCACGAAGATCTAGTGAGCCATCGGACCTTGGTGTCTTCGTGTCATTGTGCGAGTCAATCGTTCCAACGAGACCGGAATCCGAAAAACGCAACGCGACGTGCTCACAAAAGCCTGAACCGAATTCCCCCTTATCCGCCCGCTGCTTCTCCGTCAGCCAGACGCGACTCTCTACTTTTGATCGGGAGTCTTCAGTCGGTAGAGTTCCAGTTTCTGGACGCCGACTTCTTCGTGCTGCGAAATCCATTTCGGAGAAAACAAGTTGAAGACCACAATTTCGCCTGGAGCAAAATAGAAGTCGTCAACGTGTTCGAATCGCCGTTGCTGGGTAACCCAGGAGTCCAGCAGTCCGGGAGTTCGCAGTGCGTACGGTCCGAGGATGAGAAATGTGGGGACCGCAGTTCCGTTAAGTTTGGCCGCAGTAAAATTCAGATCTGCGACGGGGGCCACCTGCAGGCCAGCTTTCGATAAATGGCCCAGCACGGCAGGTTCGCCCAGGCCGTAGATGGCGATGGTGGGAGTGTTTTCGTCGGCTAATTTCGACGAGGGATTTCGTTTCACAGCGACCGAATCCATGAGAATACGGAATGATGTCGGCTGTGGAATCAGTTCACCATCCTCGTCGTATTCCTCTTCCCTGTCCGGATGGATGATGCCAAATTCGTCCTGCAACAGTTCGGTCGGTTCTGGCGTGTAATCTCCGGTCGCGTGCTGGATGGCTGCTTCGCCGATGGCGAACGAGGCATCACGAAGAGAAGTGCGATCCTGCCAGATGAAGGATCTCTGCAAGCTTCCCGCTCCGAACAGCGTGAGCCCCAGAGCGAACAGCATCAAGCTGGTGCCGAGGCGTTTTGTGAGTGATTGCGACTTGCTGGTGGTTTGTGATTCGCCGCGGCGAGCAACATTGATCGTTGCTTCGATCCACCAGGAAAGCCCGGCTGCCGCGGCTAACCAGATCGCAGCGATTAGCGGCAACGACAGTCGCGGATACGAATGGTACATCGGTGTGGTCAGGATCATCCCGGCGAACCACGCTGTCACCAGGCAAACTCCCAAAGCAGGATCGATTGCCGGAGCTGCATCAAGTTCGCCTTCGCAGTAGGGCGCCGCAGATTCGGTTGGCGCAGAAAGATCGTGTGACTGTCGGCGATGATAGAGGTCACTCAGAGTGGGCCATAGAAACACGCCCGCGATTCCTCCGATTCCGATACATGTCAACACTCCCACAGTACCGATGCCACAAGCCATCACGGCGAGTGCCGCTGCAGCTGCCACGAAACGCGCGAGCATCGCGGGGGAAGCAATATGACCGATCGCGGCCGTTGCTTCCTGTGGTGTTGAACTGTTCCGATGGTTCCACGTGGAACGTCTTAGCAGGAACCAGCGCTGAGTTCCCGCCGCCAGCATTCCAATGCCGAGCGCGATTGCGCCGAACCAACTGTCGAGCCGGAAATGGTAGACGATGTGATTCGACAGTCGTTCCTGCCAACCAGTGAAGCCGGAGAAATACCCGCGGTGGTTTTCCGCAACGGCTTCGTAGCCGCCGTGTTCCTGCAGCATCCCGAGCAGCGGGAGCCAGCAGACCGCGGCCACCGCAATCATTATCAGCAGGAGTTTCAGCAGAGTGAAAAACGGCATGTCCTTGCGGCCCTTCAGGAGCCACCAAAACCCACTGCCGCTGACGACGATAGCCAAAGCCAGCCAGCCGGTGTACTTCGTCCACCAGGCGCACCCGGTGAAGAGACCTGCCAGTACCATCGTGCGGATTCGCCTTGATTCCAGTCCGTGCGAAGCCGCAGCTACGGCAGAACAAATCCAGAACAGTGCCGGGACGTCTGTCATTGCCATGCGCGAAAACAGGATGTGGAAATCGCTGCAGGCGAGGACGAAGACGATCACGAGGCCGCCATTCATTCCGAACCAGGCACGAGCCATCCACCACATCACCCCGACAGTCAGGCAGCCGAACAGCAGCGAGGGCGCAAACGGGGCAACGGATTGCAGTCCGGGAATCGTGGCAATGACTGAAATCAGGCTGGGCAGAAGCGGCGGAGCGTAAAGGTGCCGCATCGGGTACGGTTCGCCAGCTGCGGCATCGTACCACAGTGAGGAGCTGTAGACGCCTTCGTCGAAGTGCTCAACAGCCAGCCGTTCTGTGTGAGAGATCCGAAGCACAGCGCCCAGTGCGATGGCCATGACGACCAGAGCGAGTTCCTGTTTCCGCGATTTGAATATCATGTGGAGTGTCGAATCCGAGGCGTTGAACTATAGCTTTGCAG
>CAYZYB010000190.1:0-7701 GCA_964481505.1 uncultured Planctomycetaceae bacterium
GTTGCAGACGATCGGTATCGATACCCTGCAGTCGCCGGAAATGACGGGCGAATGGGAACACAAACTCAAACTGATGGAGAAAGGCGAACTGCGACGCAACGCCTTCATGGATGAGATCAAGGACCTGACAAAAGACACCGTCGAACAGGTGCGGTCTCACACAGAAGAACTCATCAACCGCGTCTTCCCGGATCTCAATGTTGAGTGTCCGGAATGCAACAAAAAAGAGGGACTGAAACAGACGGACGGGGTTTTTGAATGCAAAGATCCGGAATGTATCTTCCGCCTGAAAAAACACATTGCCAGCCACGAAATTACTGAAAATCAGGCTCGTGAACTGATCACGAAAAAGCAGGTCGGCCCGATCGACACCTTCAAGAACCGATTCGGCGCCCAGTTCTCCGCAGAACTGACGCTGGAACGAGCGAAGCGTTCCTGGAAGGTTAATTTCATCTTTGAAGGCGATGCGGAACGTGAAGAAGAACTCAAGAATCTGTCCGACGATCAGCTGCTCTGCGAATGCCCGTTGCTGGACGGCGCAGAAGAAATGATCAAGGTCTACGAAACAGAGAAGGCCTTCATCGCTCCAAAAATGGCGTTAAAGAAAGATGATCGAGGCGTTCGGCTAAGCAAGACGATTCTCCAGAAAGACATCCCCACAGACCAGGCGTTCAAGTTGTTCATGGAAGGCAAGACGGACCTGATGCCCGACTTCGTCTCCAAGAAAAAGAATCGCAAGTTTGCCGCCCATCTGACACTGGATCGTGAAACTGGCAAGATCGGTTTCGAATTCGCTCCACAGAAAAAGAAAGCGGCCAAGAAAAAGGCCAGCAAGAAGTCGAAAGACGCTGACGGAGTCGAGGATTCGCCAAAGCCAAAGAAGAAGGCCGCTAAGAAAAAAGCGGCAAAAAAGAAGGCAGCAAAGAAAAAAGCAAGCAAGAAGAAGATCGCCAAAAAGAAGGCGGCTAAGAAAAAGCCGACGGATGACGAATAATACGTCGGCTGGCTCCGCGGGGAATGCGGGCTTGGCTCTGGTGCTGGCTCTCCACACGTACTGTGACGGCTACGAACTCAACTGAGCGCCCACGTCTACGACAAACAGATTCAGCAGCTGCAGCGAGTGGTTCGCTTCGTCATCGGTCATGCACATTGGCGGAGCCACGCGAATGACGCAGCCAGCCAGTGGTCCCAGCAGGTGGATTCCGTCGTTGTTGTCGTCGCCTTTGTAGCAGCGTTCGACAACCGCAATTGCCACATCATTGGGCGACGTATTTCCACCGCTCCGCACTCGATACCGAAGACAGTGCCTTCGCCGCGGACCTTTGCGATAACGCCTGTCTGCTTTAACTGACGCAATCCGTCCGTGAGAATGTCGGAAAGGTGGCGTCCCTTCGTCAGAATGTCGGTCGATTCGAATTCGTCCAGCGTTGCCAACACGGCCGCGCAGGAAATCGGATTGGCACTCCAGGTGTCTGATGTTTCGCCATAGCCCATCAGTTCGCAAATGTCGCTACGACCGACAGCAGCACTCACTGGCACACCGTTGCCAAGTCCCTTGCCCAGACAAACGAAGTCCGGTTCGATGCCGTATGATTCGAAGGCATACATGCAGCCTGTGCGGCCAAAGTTTGCCTGGACTTCATCCAGGATGAACAGGATGTCGTGTTCGCGGCAAAATGTTTGCAGCAGCTGCAGATATTCAACCGGTGGATGATAGCTACCGCCGCCGCCGAGGTACGGTTCTGTAATCAGACAGCCGATGGGGTGTTCGGCCGTGGCGAAAACGGTTTCCAGTTCCGTTCGATAGGTTGCAGCATCGAATGTTCTTTCGGGGCTGTCGATGTCACAACATTCTTCGCGCGGAAAACTGATGAACCGCACGCGCGGATCGCGTTCTTTGTCCTTTTCTGAACCGGTGACTGCTCCGGAGAGCCCTTTTTTTCCGTGAAAGCCATGGCGAGTGGCGAGCACTCCGAGTCGAGCCGGGTCGCGACGCATGCAGGCCCACAGGGCTTTCTGCACGGCTTCCGATCCGGAGGCAGACCACATCACGGTTTCAAGTCGGCTGCCGCCAGGAAAAGACTGAAGGTTGGCAACCAGTCGTCGCGAAGCTTCGGCTTCGAGTTCAGTAATGGCATTGTAAGCGGTCAGCGATACCGCCTCAAAAAACTGGTCGGTTGTGTTCAGCTGTTCGGCGGACCAGCCGAGATAGCTTTGAAATCGCTGCTGCCAGCTGACGGGATTGTGGCCAAGGTTCGCGACAAGGACTCCCGAAGAGTAGTCGTACAGTCGACGGCCTTCCGGCGTCCAGTGAAAGACACCGGCTGATTTTTTGAGCACCGCCTGGCTGGGAGTGAACGTTCGCAGTGAATGCGGTTCTGCCTGGCTGATCGTTTGGCGAACGGCGTTGGATTTTTCTTCGCCGGGAAATTCGAGGGCGAATGACTTCGGGTCGCAACTCATATGTAGAGGCTCTGTGAGTATCGTCGATCACGCTGTGACCGAAGCGTTTGATGTTAGTGGGAAGTCAAATTACGAAGCAGGTGGGAACTTTTACGACGACATTTCACGTTGTCGGCTGGTTCGCATTTTTCCAGCCACTGAACCCGCCATCCATTGAAATGACGTTGGTGTACCCCATCTGCTGCAAATTCAGAGCGGCCAGGGCAGAACGGTATCCACCGCCACAATACAACACGATCGGAGCACCCGTATCGGCAATCGTCTTTTCGATATCGCGTTCGATGACGCCCTTCCCAAGATGGATGGCATCCGGAATGTGATTGGCTGCGAATTCACTTTCTTCGCGGACATCAACCAGATGAAACGGTTCACCGGCCGATCGTCTGTCGACAACGTCCTGAACTGTGCACTCCGTGATTTGCGGACGAACAGCATTAACGATGTCGAGGAACCGGGTGGAATGGTTCTTGGCCATGAAGATTTCTGTACCAATAGCGGAGGGGATGTCGTATGAAGCGTGAACAGCTTATTGTGGCAGCTGGTCACGCACGGCGTCAAACAACAGGCGGAATGCGGGGGAAAATGAGTCCGCGGCGGACCGCAGTCGAGCGTCGATTTCTTCCGGCAGCAGCCACTCAGTATCGGAAATCTCAACGGGATCCGGGTTCACCGAAGCATCAGATTCCGTGATATACAGTTCCGTGAATTCGTTACAGGTTTCGGGACACGCATCAAAGCGAGCCAGAAACCGAACGGGCGCTTCGATACCCAGTTCTTCGGTAAGTTCTCGCGCGGCAGTGTCTTTGTATTTGTCGCCGGAACTGACATGCCCCGAAGCGGACGATGTCCATACGCCGGGGAATTCCACTTTGTCGGCCGATCGAAGGTGAATCAGCATGCGACCGTCGGAACGAAACAAAAATATATGAGCCGCTCGATGACGCAGCTTCCGGCGATGAACTTCGCTGCGGGGCAGAACGTCGATTACGTTGTCGTTCTCGTCGACAACATCGAAGAGTTCTTCAGCGACTGACATCATCCAACTTTCTGGCGACCAACGGTGACCAAACTTCTTACAGCTTTGGCAACTTAATCGTGCTACGAACGTTCTTCGGATCCCACAGTCGATCAGAAACTTTGAAGCCGAAGCCATCTCGCTTTTCGCTTGCGGCACGGCGTGCCCATGGGGTGCCGGGATGTTCATTGATGCAGAGATCCAGCAACTTGTTCGACTTCAGTTCCTCTTCCGCGACCATTGTCAGGTACTCACTGTGTTCCATCTTGAGGCCGAAGTAACCTTTGAGACGCGAAAACTGAGCTTCATCGGGAACGATGGGCTTTCTGTTGCGCCAGAAATTCCATTCGTTGGCATCTTTCTTTTTCGGCTTCGGCATGTTGTTGACATGATTATCGACAGTCAGCAGAAACTGGAACAATCGCAGACGGAAAATGTGCAATTGAGCGTAAGCCAGATCGAAGCCGCCTCGCCATCTTTGCGAAGCTTCTTTCGCTCGCAGAGGCTTCACAGCTTCCAGCATCCCGATAGCCGTGTTGACCATGTTCATCGCGTTATTGGCTTTGACGGCCTGCTTGGCAGCTTCTGCTTTGAATTCGTTTAACGCCAGCGGATAATGTTCGTCGCGAATATTCAATTGTGGGTTGTGCGTTTCGAACAACAGTTTGTTTTGAGTCGGATTCAGCGTCGCGATGACTCGCCAAAGCTCTGAACGAAACTTGCTGACGCTGCGTTGAGCGATGTATTCGCGGCGAGACAGCAGCAGCGGTGTGTATTCACGAATCGCCAGGAAATCGTACTTGCGCTTGTCATTTTCACGGCGAGTGACCAGGTTCTTTTCGTTACCCGGGAGAACAAAAAAGATGCCGCCCGATTCTTTGGCCATACGAACCTGTTCGTACGGACCAAAGCCTGCCGACTGGCCTCCCCAGCGCGGTTCGATGCCATCCCATTGCAGACATTCCGGGAACGCTGTTTCCGGACCACGTCGTACTCGCAGCCAGAACGGTTCGTTATGAACGGGGTCCCGCCAGACCTGCCTGGCGTACGGATAGCCGAACATGCTTTCCCGCCCCATGACATAAATCGGAGCCTTTGCGGCTTTTGCTGAAGCAATCGCTTCTTCTACAAAAATCCCGTCGTCGCCGGATTCGTCCGACACAACAATCACAGCCAGCTTTCGTCCGGAACGAGGCTTGTGATTCACCCGAATCACTTCGGCGATCGACCGCGACATATTCTCTTCACCGGTTTGGTCAATTGGCACGCTGTCAATCGCCTTTTTGATCATCTCAACGTCGGCAGACGGATTGCGAGTGTGGACATTAACTCCCTTACCGTAGCTCGCAACAACGGTTAGCAGCTGTTCGCTGCCGCGGCGTCTGAGTTCCTTGTCCTGCGCATTCGCGATGCCGAGTTCGGCGTAAACTCGCAGATAGTTTTCGCGGATTTCCTTGCGGTCGTCGACCATGCTTCCCGATTCATCAAATAGCCAGACGACGGTCACTTTTTGTTGACGCATCATCCGAATTAGTTCCTGCGTGATGACCCCCATCGCATCGCCATAGCCTTCGACCATTGCGCCGACTTCCCCCGTGATCTCGCCTTCGCCAAGTTCCGCGGCCATCACTTCGTCGCTCAAGACCATGCTCTCTACTCGCGGAGCATCCACGGTGGCTTCGTTCAACACGTTTGCTTTTTGAACGTCGACGGGAGTCGCAGCCACCTGAGCAGCTGCACCGACTGCCGTTGAAGGTGTACCGCCGGAAATGACGTTCAAAGATTCTGCAGGCTTGGTCTCCAATTCCAACTGCTGCTCCATTTGTTCGCGAGGCAGATCTTCTGTAAAAATGGATTCCAGTGTGATGTCCGGACCGGTGGCACTGAGCTCAAACGTAATCATCAGCATGACGATGACAACAACGACGTGAACCACCAGAGAAACCACCAGTGACGGCGCATTTTTGATGAAGTCGTTCATAGGGGCTGCTTCGAAAAATCTATCAGCAAAAGAACAGAACAGGAGCACAATAAACAACGCTCCGATGAGTTCACTATCCTACTCAAAAAATGGCAAAAAGACAGGGAATTCAGCGATCCCGTCAGGGCAACGCAGTTTTTCAAAGGGGAACCACCCTACGAGTCACTTACCCAGTGTTTTGCCACCTGGAACCCTCGAAAAGTCGTCCCGCATTAAACATCTGCGCCGCTATGGCCAACCTGTGATATCGGACGAGTTTCCGGAAGCCTAAATTCGATCGAGCCGCAGGCATCTTCCGCTTTTCTGACAGATCTGCGATCGACCATGCACAGCTGTTGGGAACCTTTTGGTCACAGTGAGATAGCCTTGCTCGCCAATTCTCCCCACCTTCGCTGAGGCCGGAGGTGAACGCTTGCTGTTGCAGTAAGTTGTTTGGTGGATTAACTTTCCACCGAACGCAGTTGTATTCGAAGTCGCTCAGACAGCGACCTCAATGTGGCGATGAACGCAATCGCCGCGTCACCTATTTCACTCCGGCATGATGCCAGCAGCCAATCATTCAAGGATGAAGCCCCAGTTGCGACCGATTGCCGGTCAGCATTGCTTACTGCTGGGTGCGAAAGGCGCTGGGATGACTGCGTTGGCAGAAATTCTCGCCGACATGGGACATTCTGTCACGGGCCTCGACAAAACTCTCGCTGCAGGTGAATCCGATGAGTCATCGCACTCACGCATTCGTATTCTTCCGTGGCAGCACAACGACGTTCGTCATTTGCGATTCGATTTGTGTGTGGCCAGTCCGGCAATCCCTGAAAATGACGCGCTGGTACAGCAACAGCTAAACGCAGGGATCCCTGTGTTGTCTTTACAGGAATGTCTGGCAGAAGTCTTTTCTGGAAGTCATCAGATCTGCGTTGCCGGGACGCATGGCAAGAGTACAACTTCTGCAATGTTGTCATGGATCCTGGACTTCGCTGGGCTGCGGCCAGGATTTTTTGTCGGCGCTCATCAGTCCAATTTCAACGCATCCGGCCGCGCTATTGAAGCCACTGCTCCGACTGCGGAAACGTTTTCTATTCTGGAAAGCTGTGAGTTCTCTCGATCGTTTCACAAATTTCAACCGCGCACGGTTGTGTTGACAGGCATTGAACGAGATCACTTTGATTGTTTTCCAGAACAACAATCAGAGGACACGGCGTTCCGCGACTTCGTTCAAAAGCTGCCCATGGACGGAACGATCGTATTCGATTCAAGCTGCACTCGAAGTCGCGCTGCTGCTGCCGAAAGTGGTCGCCGCACCGCAACGTTTCACGTGTCTGATGAAGCGTCCATGAAAACTCACACCGTCACGCCATCAGAACACCACTGGGTCGCCCACCAGGTGCAACAGGCAGGTTGCCGCACTTCGTTTCTGCTGCACAACAACGGCAACGAACACAGCGTTCGACTGGCTGTCCCCGGGCGACACAACGTCGCGAATGCCACGGCTGCGATCGTCGGCGCGGTGAAAAATGGTGTTCCTGTCGATGTTTGCTGCGAAGCAATGGCCCATTTCCGTGGAATCCGTCGGCGATTCGAAGTTCGAGGCACATACGGTGGCATTACACTCGTGGACGACTACGCTCACCACCCCACAGCGATCGAAACCACGCTAAAAACCGCTCGAAACGCGTTTCCAGGCCGCAGAATCCTTGCTGCATTCGAGCCACACCAGATCGTTCGCACGATCGCCCTGTTTCCTGAATTTGTGAATTCCCTGCTGCTGGCGGACGAAATCCTGCTGCTCCCCGTGTTTCCTGCACGAGAAACGGTCACTCATCTGGAATGTTGCCGCCTGAGCGGTAAATTGGTCAAAGAGCTCAACAATCGGGGAGGCAGAGCTTTCCTGTTTGCCAATCTTGACCAGATTGTTTCCAGAATAGACCATTCCGGCAGACCCACTGATATTCTTCTGACAATGGGCGCCGGCAGGACCAACTTGATTCATGACCAACTCACTCGACGACTTCAACGACATTCTGTCGCCTGACCACCCGCTGGCGCCGCACACGTGGCTGAAACTGGGTGGAAACGCAGAACGATTCTACACGCCCACATCCCGCGACCAACTCGTCGCGCTTGTGCAGTGCTGCGTTGCCAACAACGTGCCGGTGAAGGTTCTGGGAAGTGGTTCCAACCTGTTGGTGCCGGATTCCGGCGTGTCCGGCGCTGTGATCAAGGTTGCCGAACCGTTGCTTGGCGC
>CAYZYB010000191.1:0-7689 GCA_964481505.1 uncultured Planctomycetaceae bacterium
AGATTGGTCGAGCCGAAGTTCAAACTCTTTGTTCAAGGAGCCCGGTTGAGTGCTCGTTGGCGATTGTTTCTTCTCTGATGTTCGCCGATTTCCGGTCACCGCGCAGTAGGAGTAGGTCAGGCTTTGCCTGACGGAATCGTTCAACGGTGTTCCACAGCTGTACAGCATGCAACTCGGTGCGACGATCCTGTTTGTCAGGCAAAGCCTGACCTACTGCTACCATGATGTCATCTAAGGCGGTCAGTCAGTTGGATCGATTCCGCAAGGTGTGTACCGAAACCTGACGTGCGTTTCATTGCTCGCGTCGATGCAGTTGTTGTTGATTGCGACGCGATAGGTTTACGGAGCGAGATATGTCAGCACACCTCGTCCATCACCCACTTGCGAGTCCACGACTGAGGGAAACAGATGGCAGCGGAAGGGAGATGCATGTTTGCGCTGCAGCACGAATGTGCTTTACATGATGGGTGTTACTCTTTGAGGTCTATCGGCAGGGAATCGATTTTTGCGGCGAGAATGAAGTCGTTTAGCGACAGGCCGTCGATTGCGTGTGTCCAGATATCGATTGTTACGTTTCGATAGCCGACGAGGTGCAGGTCCGGGTGATGGCCTTCGTCTTCAGCGAGGGATGTGACCTTCTCAAAAAACGCCATCGCGGCGACGAAGTTCTTTACGACCCAGGTTTTTGTAATGCGGTCGGGCCCAGTGACTATCGTCCAACCGTGCAATTCGGCGTTTTGGTGGGTTGCTTCCTCTGTTGTTAATTTTGGCACGCCACCTTCACACGGGACGCATTTGACAGAACAAAGTTGTTCCTGAGTTGATGGCTGGTTCATTGTTGTGGGGTACCGAATTGGTGTGGTGGGTAGAGTTGTTGTTTGCAGATTTTAGTGCGCGGAGGATTTTTTCCAATCGCGACACAGCAGGAATAGTTTCGAGCTGCTCATGTGAGAATGCCCTATTCTGGTGGCACGCCGAGCGATTTGCCGCCGTCGATTGCTACCGAAGTCCCGGATATCATCTGGGCCGCGTCACTCGCAAGATACACGATCGAATCGGCGACTTCTTCCGGCGAAATCAAACGATCCAACGCGCGAGCGAGCGGGCTCGCCTGAATCAGTTCGCGTTCAACTTCTCGTCGGTCCGGTCGTCCGATGAAGTTCTCTTCAATCAGCGTGGTATTGCCAACCGGCCCTGGGCACACAGCATTCACGCGGATCTTGTGCTTCGAATGACACAGTGCCAGGCTACGTGTTAGCCCGATGAGTGACATCTTACTGATGGAATAGACTGGGTCGTGAGCTCGCGGGAGCAGTCCGGCGTTGCTGGCCACATTGACGATAGCACCGCCGGTAGATTGTTGCGACATGTGGAAAATTGCCGCCTTGCAACCAAAGAACGCCGCTTTCAAATTTGTGTCCATCACATTTCGCCAATCAGCCTCCGTCACCTCACCGATCTGCCGGACCAGTCCAACGCCAGCGTTGTTCACAAGCACATCCAGACGACCTGTTTCGTCGACAGCATGGTCGATGACTTTCTGAATCGCTGCTATGTTTCTAACGTCGGCTTCAGCGCAACGAATATTCCGATCTCCAAGCTCTTCGCGAATGTTCTCAGGGTATTGTAAGTCGCACGTAAAGACGTCGGCCATTCCCAGAGCGAATTTTAACGCAGTGGCTCGGCCGATTCCGCTTGCAGCTCCGGTGACAACAACCGTCTTTGCGGTGCCACTCATGTTGACTCAATCCTTTTCGTGGGGATCATTTGTTTACAAACGGAATTCACGCAAGAATACCGGTTCACGCTCCGGCGATCTGTCTTTCGCCTCATTCTTCTGTTCCAGCAAGCTCCGTCATCATGTCTGCAACTGCTCCGATTCAGGTCAAGCAAATTGATCACATCACTTTGATTGTCAAAAGCGTTGAGGCAACTCGTTCGTTCTATATCGACTTGCTGGGCATGACGGAAGTCGAACGGCCTGCATTTGATTTCGAAGGGGCGTGGTTCCAGGCGGGCGCCACACTCATTCATTTGATTGAAGAACACGATCGCAGCGGGCCGGCCGGGTTTCCTGATGGCATTCTGAAAAAGAGCAGTCGAAACCATCACTTCGCATTCGAAGTACCAGACGCCTATGCCGCTGCGGAAACCTTAAAAAGCATGGGAATTCAGCTCATCGACGATGCCAAGACACGGCCGGACGGCGCAGTTCAGGTGTTTCTGGCAGACCCGGACGGGCACGTTGTCGAGCTTTGCACGTCAAATCCATAACCGGAGTTGGCGTTTCTGAAGCAATCGTTTTGTTGCCCGCAAACATTTCACCATCATTCAGGCATGTTGCCCGCAAAGTTGGTATCATGTCATCGCGGAGACTCCGTCTGGCAGCTGTGAAAGGTCCGCTTTAAGATGACCAAAGAGTATATCATCACCATGACCGCCGCGAATCGTGTGGGCGTATTGTCTGCTGTGACAAAGGCGATGTCAGAGCTTGGCACCGAGCTGCGGGAAGCCAGTCAAACTGTTGTTCGCGGCTACTTCACGATGATCTTCAGCGCTGAATTTCCCGAGACTCTGGATCGACAGGTCATCGTTGATCACCTGCAGGATGCATGCCGCCCGTTTGGGATCGACGTCAATCTAAAGGCCCCATTTGAGGAAAAACAGGGAGCTCAGTCGTCGGATTCCGTGAAGTTGTATTCATTGCGACTTGGTGGAGACAATCGACCGGGAGTTTTGCGGGAGGTGTCTTCTGCGTTGTCGATGCAGCGAGTCGACATTGCCGGCATGCACGCCGTGAAAGCCCGCAAAGGCAAAGGGTTCGAAATGGTGATGAAGATTGCCGTTCCGGCAGATCTGGACCTCGAACGATTCCTGAGCGATCTGAATCAGACCGGTAAGCCGTTTAACATGACGGCGGATCTTGCCGACTATTCGTAGCGCTGCCGCTGTCGATTTTCACAATTGATGTCGGTTTAGCTTCCGCAGCCGCCGGAACCACATCCTCCGCCGGAACCACAGCCACCGCCACCCGATTTTTGCAGCAGGCCTTCTGCGGCAACCGGCTGTACGTGAATGATTCCGAGGCCAGCCGCCGCCGCCAATAAAGCCAGACGTGTGGTTTCAGCATCGCGACCGTTCAGCACATAGAGGACCAATTGTTCACGATCCAGCGTGCGTTCGACATCGATGAGTTGGAGGTCAAGCTGCCAGTCTGAAATGCGCTGCATCCAGTCCGGGAATTCCAGGTCGCATTGCCGCCTGTTTTCTGCGTGACGACTGATGTCTGCAGCAGTGGCGATTCGATTGACATCACCCGTCACCGGGTTTTCGTCAGCTGTTGTCGAAAGCCGCACGACCTCAAGCACCTGACCAATTTCCGGTCCGCGGTCACTGTTTACGACAACCTCAGCACCGTGAACGAATTGTCCGGCCGCCGTGTCGTGAAGTGGATCATAGATGCCAAAGCGCGCCACTTGAGGTACGACGCCATAGCGCACTAACACCACGCTCCTCGGAGGAGGTGATTCTGGTTCGGTGGTTTGAGTGTCTTCAAGTCCCACAGAGGGATTGGGGCTGATCACGAAAGTTGTTCCCGATGTCGCCAGAAAATTGAACAAGATTCCGTATGATAGCTCTACGAAACACGATTATCCAGCAGCGCCGCTGAAGCGTTCTCTGGCGGGTGTGGTCGCAGATTGTTGCCTTTGAAATGGGTGGTCGGGGTTGGACTGAGCTTGCGAAGGAAACCCCGGGGTTTCGCTCGTACCTCACTCCAGTCCCGGCCGCGCCCTCCAACTTCGAAACTTTCTGCCACTGCACCCTTTTCCGGCCTGCATGCATCACGTTTGATTACCCTGGAATTCGAAAATATGAAAGCACTCGTCAAACGGAAATCAGAACAGGGCCTGTGGCTCGAAGACGTTCCTGACCCCACGATGGGTGTCAATGATGTTCTGATTAAGGTTGATCGGACCGGCATTTGTGGCACAGACGTCCACATTTACGAATGGGACGAATGGGCAAAGAAGACGATCCCCGTGCCGATGGTGGTCGGTCATGAATTCGTTGGAGAAGTCATCGAAGTCGGTTCAAACGTCCTCGACTTTCATCCCGGTGAAGTTGTCAGCGGCGAAGGTCACGTTGTTTGCGGACGGTGTCGCAACTGCCTGGCCGGGCGGCGTCATCTTTGCAAAGCGACAGAAGGAATCGGCGTCAATCGCACGGGAGCGTTTGCTGAGTATATTTCGCTCCCAATGACCAACGTCTGGCATCATGCCCCGGACATTGATCGAGATATTGCGTCGATCTTCGATCCGTTCGGCAATGCCGTGCATACTGCTCTGTCGTTTCCTGTGCTGGGCGAAGACGTCCTGATCACCGGTGCCGGCCCGATCGGATTGATGGCGGCGGCGGTTGTGAGGCACGCCGGAGCTCGCCACGTGGTCATCACCGATGTCAACCCGTGGCGTCTGCAGCTCGCACAAAAACTTGGCGTGACGCTGGCAGTCGACGTGCGTTCGGAATCACTCGTCGACGTGCAAAAGCAATTGGGTATGAGCGAAGGCTTCGACGTCGGGCTGGAAATGTCGGGCATTCCATCAGCGTTTCGTGACATGTTAACGTCGATGTGTCACGGCGGAAAAATTGCGATGCTGGGCATTCCGTCCGGAGAAATGTCGATCGACTGGAACACAGTTGTCTTCAACATGCTGACGATCAAAGGCATCTATGGCAGAGAAATGTACGAAACGTGGTACAAGATGACCGTGATGCTGCAAAGTGGGCTCGACATCAGCCCGGTGATCACTCACCGCCTGGACTTCACCGAATTCGAAGAAGGATTTCAGGCCATGCGTTCCGGCGAATCCGGTAAGGTTGTGTTGAAGTGGTAGCTGTAATGCATTCAGAATCGCTGGATGCCGAATTTGCAGTGAACCTGCTTCAGGAGAGACGACGCAGGCTTCGGAACGAATTTTTAAGGAGACTGCCCTTGACGATCTTCTTCGTGGACAATAAGTTGCGGTTAACTGTCAACCGCAATCAATCGCATCTTAAAATGAAGGAGTCACGATGCTTGTCCTTTCACGGAAGACCAACGAAAAGATTCAGATCCCAGGCCTCAATATCACCATTACGGTGCTGAGTATTGGTACTGATCGCGTTCAATTGGGGATCGACGCCCCTCGGGACATCGATATCACAAGGCCGGACGCCCAACGCCCGGAACATCTGCGGACAGAAGTGGCGATTGATTGTGAGACGGGCTTATCCGCCTTGCTGGTTTGATTGGCTCTGACCAGCCGTCGACCTACAATCTCGCTTTGCGTTTTTGGGGACAACGCACAGCAGAATGAGCTTTTGTGGGAGCACGAAAACTCTTTGTTGCTATGAGGGTTGGTCCCGACAGCAAGCAGATTCTCCTGGCAATTACAGACAGCGGCAATGAGGCAATCGACTTGAAGATTCACCCACACCCATCGTGTGGCGACGTCGATCGCCTGTTGGAAGATTGCGACATCCGGCGGACTCGTGCAAGCGGGCCAGGCGGCCAGCATCGCAATAAGGTCGAAACGGCCATTGAGATCACCCACCGCCCCACCGGCGTGAGTGCTCTGGCGTACGAGCGTCGCAGTCAGGAGCAAAACCGCAAGGTTGCCGTGTTTCGTCTTCGTCTTCAGTTGGCGGTCGCTCATCGAGCGGTCATGTCCGCAATTGTTGAACCGTCGGCACTGTGGCAAACACGCTGTCGGAATTCACGTATCAAGTGCAATGAAGAACACGCCGACTTCCCCGCATTAATCGCCGAAGCGCTGGACGCGGTTTATGCCAAGGATTACGACATACGAACGGCCGCGGCGGCTTTGAGCTGTTCCAATTCGCAGTTGGTTCGTTTTCTGGGAAAACTGCCGGACGCCCTGAACCACGTCAATAACGAACGAGAGAAAATGGGGCTTCGAAAGCTGAAAACGTAGTTTAAAAGTCGTGATGGATTCGGAGTTACGACACCGGCACGACAGCATTTTCCATGCGACTCAACAGATCGCTGATAATCCCATGCCGGCCCAGCGTCTGGCGCGTTCGGCCACTGATTCGCAGCGCACCGCCTGTCATCAGGCAGCGGTTCCAGCAGTCCGGCAATCGCTCCCAGGGCGATTTGCCTCGAAGCACCATCAGTGATTTCACGCGATGGCAATCGAACCCACTCACCCAATCAAGTGGCGTCTGATCTCGCGGTTGAAAAATATCTCGTCCGTTGCCCAAAACCGAATTTAGCGGCAGCAGCATGTCCACTCGCAGGCGAAGGGCGTCGTCGATGCAATCTTCAAGGCCGTGTCGAATTGTGCGTTCGGCGTGAGTGTAGGTATGCAGGCCCTTTGCACCCGGAACAACCACCACAGCCCGTGCCTTTAATTCGGCTGCATATTCAAGTGCTCGGCGAGTATCATCGACCGCCTGTCGATACGTGCGACCGACGGTTCCAGTGAAACCACCAGCAAAACCGATGGTGCAGACATCGAGACCGTGGTCCTGTAGAACGCGTTTTAGCCGGGCTGGCCCGATTTGAAGTGCTCGCTGCCGTTTGATGCTGACAGTCCCGACACGTCGCTGCTGAAGCTGCCGGACCTCCGCCAGGAGTTCTGCGTAGTCTCTCGCCAGGAGAACTGCTGATGTGTTGACGAGAACGCGTGATTCTTCGTCATGAGTGGGGCGGAAGATTCCGGTATTGGTCTGCTCGAGAACAACATCCATTCGACTCACTCGCTTCTTAGGAAAGAATATATCGCGGGTGGCGAAGGGTACGAATTGTTGGGATGACTGCAACAGTGATTGCATTCAAAATTGCAAAAACGAAATGGATTGAATTCTTCTTGTCAAAGGTTGCCTAATCGAATCTTGTTGAGTTGACGTGACAACAATTTGGGTTTCGTTTTTAACAACGTGGCAATTGGAATAGTGGTGGATTTCAGGGAATGCGACTTGCGAAGATTTCCCACTGGAAACTGCATTCGAAGGTCCACGGCAATGCATTCGCTGGCCTACTATAGTGGCGAGTTCATTTCGGCACGTCACCAAGTCGGTTTTCTGTCGCCCGTGTTTTCGTTACCTTTTACATCTCAGTATTTGCCTTCCTCGCCATATCGCCTTCAGCATTATTTTGGAATCGTCCCGCCATGGCTCGCCTATTCTCCTTCTTCATGATGTCAGTCGCATCGTTGTCATTCGCTTTGCCCAACTCTGCTCTGGGGCAACTACCAGGCGGTTTCAAGCCTCTGTTCAACGGCGAAAATCTGGATGGCTGGCACGGTATGCCTCACTTTGACCCCCGTAAGCTGGCTGCCATGCCGGAAGAAGATCGCGCTGCCAAGCTGGCGGAATGGAATAAGGACGCCGCGGCGCACTGGAGTGTTGAGAACGGTGAGCTGGTTAACGACGGGCATGGTGCGTATCTCACAACAGATCAGCACTTCGGCGACTACGAATTCATGCTGGAATACAAAACTGTTCCAACCGCTGACAGCGGTATCTACCTGAAAGGAACTCCACAGGTTCAGATCTGGGATTGCACCGAAGGAACGGCTCGAGCCTATTCGATCGGACAAAACCTCGGTAGTGGAGGACTTTGGAACAATTCGCCGGGTGCTCCCGGAAAAAATCCATTTGTGCTGGCTGATAAAGCTCTGGGGG
>CAYZYB010000192.1:0-7682 GCA_964481505.1 uncultured Planctomycetaceae bacterium
GCTGAAATTCAGCGAGCATTTGCCAAAACTCGCCACAATGTCAGACAATCTTGCCGTGTTACGCGGTCTCAGTACCGGCGAAGGGGATCACGGTCGCGGCACATATCTGATGCGGACAGGACACATTCCGATGGGGCCTATGGAGTATCCGTGCATTGGAGCGTCACTGGCCAATCAGTTGGGAGAGTTCAATGCCGGGCTGCCTGATTTTGTCAGTGTCGGTCCCTATCGAGCGTTGAATCAGGATGCGTTTGGATCAGGATTTCTTGGGCCTCGTTACAGCCCCTTGATTGTTGGAGCATCCGATATTCCTGGTGCTGTCGGCATGGCGAACGGCTTCCCCGAACTCAAAGTGGAGGGCATGAATCGTCCTGAATCGATCACCGACACACGGCAGGAAAAGCGGCTCAGCATGTGGAAGGGCCTGCAGGCCGAATTCCTCGCCACACACCGTGCTGGCGCAGCGAAGACGCACAACATGGTTTACGAAGGTGCCCTGAAACTGATGAACAGCGAGGACGCCAAAGCATTTGATTTGACAAAAGAATCGGAAGAAGTGCGAAATTCCTACGGGCAAACAGTCTTTGGCCAGGGTTGCCTGATGGCTCGCCGTTTGATCGAACACGGAGTGTCTTTTGTTGAGGTGTCACTCGGGACAAGCAGCGGAGGAATCGGCTGGGACACACATTCCGACATCTTTACGAACGTGGCGCGTCTGTCTGCTGATCTCGACACCGGTTGGTCAACGTTGATGACCGAGTTATCAGAACGTGGACTTCTCGAATCGACAACCATCCTGTGGATGGGAGAGTTTGGACGCACACCGACGATCAATCCTTCCGGCGGTCGCGATCACTTTCCGAGTGCCTGGTCAGCGGTTCTGGCAGGTGGCGGTATCGTAGGTGGTCAGGCGTACGGAAAGACAAGCGCGGATGGCACCGAAGTCGTTGACGGCGAAATCTCGGCGGAAGACCTGCTGTCCACGCTGTGTCACGCCGTTGGTTCTGGCGGAGCGATGTTGGACGCACCGAACGGGCGTCCCATTCCGATCACAGACGGTTCCCCGATTGAGGATGTTTTGGCATGAGTCGGCGATGCGTCAAAATCCTGACCGGTCTTGCCGCGATTGCTTTTGCAATGCCGGTTTGTGGCGTCGCTGGTGAAACCGAAAACGATGGGACGACCTCGCCGCCACTCGTAACTGCTGTCAAACACCTTCCGGCTCCGACACCGGACCCGGAGCCATCGATGCAAATGCCGGCAGTGGTGCAGCGAGAGGTACCGAAACCAACGACACCGGCGGGCAAACTCCCGCAGTATCAAATGCATCATCTCAACCGCCGGGCACTTGACGCGGCGGATCCCGCGGACCCTCGTATCCGATTGTTGCTGGCACTGCCAAACGCTCCAATTCTGGTAGAAGCAACGATCACGATCGATGGCAAGCCGTGGTTAATGTCTCGCGAATCGCGTGTGCAGGATTTGATGAAGTTTGCTGCTGATCCGGCAGCCCATCGGGAAATGCAGTTAACACTGAAGGAGCGAGCAGCGGCGCTCCTGAAAAAAATGAAAGACACGGCAGCCGCAAAGTTAGTGCAGCAGGTAGCTGACGCGGACAACACTACCGCACCGGTAAACGATCCTGACGACGAAAAGCCTTTGGAGATCGAAGCCGCTGAAGTTGTTGCTGAAGTCGCGGAGTTTGTGGAACCGGCTTCTGTGTATGAGCGAATCGAACGGTACATGGCGGCGACTGATGAACGTCCTACGGAGTCGGAACTTCGCTGGCTGTTGACAGACTGGATCGATGGTCCTCCCGTACTGCTGCTGAACGATAATTATCAACGATTCCGAGCGGATCAGAGGCCGGTGTTTGACATTCTTGATCGAGACCGAAGCGATACGATTTCGGCCGAAGAACTTAAGCTGGCTGTTTCGTCGTTTCGGGAGTGCGATCTAAATCGCGATGGTCTGGTGCAGTACACCGAAATCAATGAAGTCGCTCGTGACCCTCGAAATCAGACAACACATGCCGGACAGGGAAAGTTGATGTTTCTCGTGCCCAGTGACGACACTGCCGTCAGCATCTACGAAAGGCTGGCACATCGATACGGTTCGGCGACGGAAGAAGCTCTTCGCCTGCCGAGATTCGATGGCAATAAAAACGGCCGATTCGACCCTGAGGAAATCGCGGACCTGCAGAGTCGTGCTGCAGACGTTGAGATCACCATCCGGTTCAATACGAAAGTCGCCACGAATTCGAGACTCGAAATCACCAGGGTGGGGCCGGAGTTCGCTGCTTCTGAATCGCGACCGGAAGTGAAGCCAGACTCTCTGACAATGCATCTGGCTGGTTCTCAGGTTGACTTTACAGCCATTCAACGCACACAGGGCGATCAAATTTCCATCGGCGCGATCGATGATGGGTATCCTTTGTTGCCCATCGTAGATCCGAACGACGATGGCCGATTCACCGTTCGCGAATTACGGCGACTCAACGACAGATTGTCGGAATTCGATGCAAACAAGGACGGCGAACTCACGCCGGATGAAACTCGCAGCACAATTAGAGTGTGTTTTGGCCTGGGACCTTTGGCCCATCTGGAGCTCGGCTCCATACGGAACGCGGCCAATGCGGAAGCGACTCCAACGGAACCGGGCCCTGATTGGTTTGTGCGCATGGATGGAAACAAGGACGGTGATTTAACTCGCGAAGAATTTCTTGGCACGGACGAACAGTTTTCAAAGTACGATCGCGACTCCGATGACTTGCTGAGTGCGGTCGAGGCAAATGCGGAAATAGAATCCAGGTAAAGAAACGAAACCAGCGTTATGAGCCAACTGCAATCAGAAGAGACCTCGGCGACCCGTGCGAAGGGAAATGGGCGTGCCCAACAGCCAGTCATAGAAACATCGAAGGACGTCGCGGAAGCCGTTGATAGAGTTCACGAGCAATTCAACGCGCTGCGTGAGCAACTGAAAGGTGTGATTGTCGGGCAGGATGAAGTTTCCGAACAATTACTTGTTGGGCTGCTGTGCAAAGGGCACTGCATTCTTCAGGGAATGCCGGGGCTGGCGAAAACCATGCTCGTGGCGACGATGGCGTCTTTGATTGATATGAGTTTTCGGCGCGTGCAGTTCACTCCTGACCTGATGCCCGGTGATATCACAGGGACCGAGGTTCTTCAGGAAGATCAGACGACCGGAAAACGCATCTTTCAGTTTGTGGAAGGCCCTCTGTTCGGCAACGTCATTCTGGCGGACGAAATAAATCGTACGCCTCCGAAGACTCAGAGCGCGTTGCTTGAAGCGATGCAGGAGCGGCAATTGACGGTTTGCGGAAAGACGTACGAACTGCCGGATCCGTTCTTCGTTTTGGCGACACAGAACCCCGTGGAAACAGAAGGCACGTATCCACTGCCGGAAGCTCAGCTGGACCGTTTTCTGCTGAAGATTCACGTCCGATACCCGAACCGTGAAGAAGAACTGGAAATCGCTCGCCGCCAAACCACGGACTACCAGTTCGAAACAAAAAAGGTGCTGGATGCGGACGACATACATCAGATGCAGCAGCTTGTCAGAAGTGTGGTTGTTTCGGATCACGTTTATGCGGCGGCACTGGATCTTGTCCGTGGAACTCGACCGGACGAAAGCGACATGTCGGCAGAATTGAAAAGCTTGATTCAATGGGGCGCCGGTCCACGAGCGACAATTTCGTTGTTAATGGCAGCGAAAGCGCGAGCTCTGTTGAACCGGCGCTGTCATACGACGACGGCTGACCTGGTTTCCGTGGCGTTGCCGGTGCTCCGGCACCGCATCGTGCTTACCTTCAACGCAGAAGCCGCCGGGATCGACGCGGATACGGTACTCAACAAAATTATTCGCGAAACGCCTTCGCTGCAGAAAGAGCCAGCTTGAACGCAGAGCCTGAATTTTCCGGAAGATGGCGGTGTCCGCCAATAGAGTCAGACCTGTCACTTTGAGAACGCTCCGATGTTCGATTTCCTGCGACCTAAACCCAAGCCCAAACAGCAATCTGTCACTGCCGGTGCGCAGCCGTATTCGGCGGACCTTATCGATCCGCGAGTGATGGAACAGATTGGTCATCTGGAATTGTTGTCGCGCACCGTGGTTGACGGGTTGCTGGCTGGTAAACACCGTTCGGCGACAAAGGGAGGATGTGCGGAATTCGCTCAGCACCGCCAATACGCTCCCGGCGATGAAATTCGTCAGATCGACTGGCAAGTGTTCGCTCGCAACGATAAATACTTCATCAAGCAGTTCGAAGAAGAAACCAATCTGCACGCGATGATGGCAGTCGACACCAGCGGCTCGATGAAATTTGGCTTGTCCACGATTTCAAAACTCGATTACGCTCGACAGGCAGCCGCGTGTCTGTCTCGTCTTCTGCTGCATCAACGGGATGCGGTCGGCGCGATGATTCTGAATGAGGAATCGCCCGCGTTTCTGCCGCCCCGTCAGCATGCAGCTCATTTGCAGGCCATCCTGTCGACACTTCAAAATGCCGAACCGTCTGCCGCGGGCAACCTTGGGCAGCAGGTCCGTGCCGGCATTCCGCGGATGCGGCGACGTGGTCTGTTTGTGCTGTTCTCAGATTGTTTCGGAGATTTGGACGAATTGGGGACAGCACTCCGCGTGGTTCGCGGACGCGGGCACGACATCGTGTTGATGCATGTTTTGGCACCGGAGGAGATTCACTTCGACTTTCGTCACTGGTCAGCGTTTCAGTCGCTGGAAGTGGATGGTGAGAAAGTGAATCTGGATCCCGCGTCGATTCGTGAGGAGTATCTGAATCGTATGAGGGCCTTTCTCGCTGAACTTCAGGAACTGGTGACAGGACTCGGCGGCGACTATGTCCGGATGACCACAAATCAGGATCTGGCAGAAACGCTCGGCTGGTTCCTGCGAGGTCGATCGGCGAAAGGAAATGCAGTCGGGGTGTAAGTCACCGCTGACTTTGTAAAAGGCTGTTCTGAATTTTGTTGGAGAGGAAGTTTCTTAGTTGTGTTTGCGACCACGGCATTCCTGATCGCTCTGCCTTTGGCAGCAGCACCGATTCTCTTGCATCTGTTTGACCGTCGACGAAATGTCACGATCGAATGGGGAGCGATGCAGTTTCTGATGGAAGCTTCGACTCGCAAAACAAGTGCTCGCAAGCTCAAACAATGGATACTCCTCGCACTTCGTGTGCTCGCACTTTTGGCTTTGATCCTCGCCCTCGCTCAACCGAAGCTTCCCGGAAACTGGTTTGGGAAAAATACTCGACGTGAAACCGTGCTGGTGCTCGACAACTCACTATCGACATGTCGGTCGGTTGAAGGCACGACAGTATTCAAACGTCTGATAGAACAGGCGAAAGAAGAACTGGATGGCATTCAGCCGGGAGACACCATCCGCGTGCTGTTGGCATCGCCCTATCCGGTTTGGGCGACTGCTGGCAGCATTCGGGTGGCCTCCGATTCCCGCGAATCCGTCGCGGCAACATTGGACGAACTGCAACCAACCCACGGTGGCAGCGACATTCTGGCGGCGTTGTTCACCGCGGTTCAGTCCGACGTGGATCCGTCAACCACAGAACGCCATGTGGTCCTTTTGACGGATGGGCAGGCAAACGACTGGAAGGCTGACGACGTCAGCGGCTGGGATCGATTCGAAGAAGTGTTACAGACTCCTCCCATCCCCACACGTCTGCAGGTGACGGAACTCGATGACGCGAAATTAAAGACGAACAACCTGTCCATCAATTCCGTTCATTCCAACCGCACGGTTGTGGGTCTCAATCAACCGTTTACGGTCACGGCAAAAGTAAGGAATCACTCAACAGTAGGTTCGAAAGGTGGTTCTCTGGTCTGGAAGGTCGGGGATGAGATTCTACAGTCGGAAGACCTCCCGCCAATGGATGGAGGAGATTCGCGAGAGCCGATTTGCCGTCATTCCTTTTCTGAAGTCGGCGTCTACTCAGTCACATGTGAAGCGGACGTCCAGGACGACCTCGCGGCTGACAACAGCGCGTCAGTCGTCATCGAAGTTGTCGACGAAATTCCGATTCTTGTGGTCGACAGTGCTCCGGATGGCGACGAAACCGAACAGGACGGCTTCTGCCTGCAGGCAGCGATTGGGTGGGTCAACGCCGAGCAGCAGGGAGATGTCAGCGTGCATCGTCCCACCACCGTAACACCGCAGCGGCTCGAACGCGAAACCCTCTCAAACTACCGCGCGGTGGTTATCCCCAATCTGAAAGAACTGTCCGAAGAGGTGATTGAAAATCTGAAGGAGTTCGTCTTCAACGGGGGAGGATTGTGGATTGCTCTGGGACCTCGAACCAACGCGGAAATGTTCAATCAACACTTCTTCGCCAATGGCGATGGTCTGTCGCCGTTGGCTGTAGAAGGAATCGTAGGCGAAGTATCAAATGGGAATCGAAAAACTACTATCAACCCATTTCTGCGTGATCATCCAGCCACGGCGGCGTTGGCAGACAACGACAAAGTCGACACAGGCGACGTACGCATTGAACGTCGATTCCGCTTTGTACCGCCGCCGCAGGGCGAACAGGTTTCAGTGCTGTTAAGCCTCACCAATTCCGAACCGATGGCATTGGAAAACTACGTTGGTCGCGGTCGCGTGATCGTTCAGTCCGTCCCGCTAAAGCTGCAGTGGAGTGGCCTGGCACAGTCAACGGCATTCGTGGTGATGGTGCAGGATTGGCTGTCCTATCTCACTCAACCACAGGCAACGCGGCACAACCTCCTGCCGGGCGATCCTATCGCGGTCCATCTGGCGGACTCCGAATTCAAAGACGCCACGCTGAGAACGCCACATGGCGACGAAATCGAACTCACCGCGGATCCTTCCGCGGAAGGTGCTGTTTTTCGCAGCAGCCGAACAATTCTTCCTGGAGAATACACGTTGAGTCTAGGCCTGGCCGGGGACGACATCCCCTTTCATGTCGAACGTGATGCAGAAGAATCAAATCTTATCGGGCTCAACGCAGAGCAGGAAAAGTCACTGGAGGGCGTGACGGGGCGTGGTCAGAGTTTTCTGGAGTCGGTCGGTGTCGGGAGTGCTCAACAGAACCCGGTCTGGCACCTTCTGCTGATTTGTTTGATTGTTTTGATCGCGGCAGAGTTGATCCTGTCGGGGCTGATTTCTCGTGAACGATACGGTTCGGCCGCAATATCTGAAACCGCGGAAACGTTCACTCAGCGAGACGCCGGAATGTCGCTTGCGTTCGAGCAGAAAACAACTCTGCAGCAAAGTTTGCGGAACACAGAACGAGCCAACCTGGTATCGGAGGTGACCGAATAATGTCACCGACACAAATTGACTATTCGGAAAGCCTTGTGCTCAACGGACCGTTGGGTGTTTCCGCGACATTCTTCGTGGGGCTGCTGCTGCTGTTGATGTTCACGTGGGCGCTGAGGCAGGAGCGATCGATTCTGGGCCCTCGGTTTACAGTATTGTTTTGGGTGTTGCGAGCCACTGCGCTTGGGGTCGCGATGTGGATGCTGCTGGCGCCGACGAAGCAGATGGTGACCACATCCACAACGCGACAGTCGATTGCGATTGTGACCGACGTCAGCGGAAGCATGCAGACCATTGACCCGGCAGGAAGTTCAGACGATTTGCGTTGGTTGGCTGCCAACGATGCCACCGCGTAC
>CAYZYB010000193.1:0-7646 GCA_964481505.1 uncultured Planctomycetaceae bacterium
CTTCAGGACTGTGCGAGGCAGGACTCGGGTGGTGATGACGTTATGGGCCGTTTGATTCGCGAGAGGCGCCGGTCCAATGGATTGCCGAACGAGGTTGTAACTCTTTCGCAGGAATAGTCGACAAACTTCGCCAATCGTATGGCAGATTGGGGCACACCGGTCGGTTTGTTCTCCGGGCATCTTTGTGCCACCTCGCCGAAGCAGCACGTTCTGATTCGGCTGCCGAACTTCCGGGCATTCGCTATCACTGGTTGCCGTGATCTGACCGTAACGTGCAAACAAGTCACCGATAAATCGAATCGCGCCCAAACCGTCCACGCATGCGTGATGAAACCACGAAATCAGCACCGCTCTTTCAGCGCATACACGAAGTTCGAAATGGACGCCGGATTCATGTTGAAGATCGAACCTGTGAAGCGGACAGTGCAGGGGCGGATGCTCTGCTTCGAAATGAATCGTCTTAAGTGACGGTTTGTGATTTGACAGCAGCTGCCAGCGGCTTTTTCGCCAAAGGGACTCCTCAATCGACGCCCGCAACAACGGATTTTCTTCCAACGCAAGGTCTAATGCTTTGCTGAAGGCAGCAATGTCCAACCGACCTTCTAACGGCGTTCGCAATATAATGACCATCGGGTGTTCAGCAGAATCGTCCCGATACGCATAGTGCTCAAAATCGGACAGTGGCAGTGGGAACAGGTCATCCGGTTTTGTCATAATTGGCCCTCAACGTGTTGTCCGCGCGAATTCTCCTGTCGTGATCTCTCCCCAACACGCAATATGGCTGCCCAGATTGTTGCGCTGAAGCGGAGTTGCCAGCCTAAGCTTCAACCTGGGGAGTCACAACAGGCAATTATTGCGTCGGCCATTCCTGGGACAGTTATTCCGTTGAAATTCCAGTTTTATCTCTGGTTTTTCAGCGTTTCCTGAATTTGCCGTCACTACACGTCCACAGGGGAGTGTTCATCTGTCCACGCTAATTTCTGCGGCCTCGACTGGTGTTTTTGATCGCTTGGCCGCTTGGGCGGACGTGCTTTTCAGTGTGGCTGCGAAGGAATCCAGGAGTGCGGTGGCTTCGGTCTGGCTGAATCGGTCTGCGCAACATCGCATGCTGATTGACAGGCAGCCGTTCATGAGGATTGTTGAGAAGGCTGCAGCTGTGCCCTTGCGAATTGGTGGAATCCCGGCGATGTCTTCCACAATCAGGTTTCCCATTCGAATCTGTTTGTCCTGCTTCGGCAAACGGCTTCCGATGGTGTTCAGAAGATTACCCATGTGTGACAGCACGGTTGTGCTCATGCAGCTGTTTCGTGTCCGCCACATGATGAGTCGCAGCATTCCCGGGATTTTCTTCAACGCCTCAATCGCCTGGACAAACAGCCATCCCGCCTGATGCTTATGCACAAGCTGCATTTCGTCCCGAATGCTGCAGATCAAATCATTGCGACGTGCGACAAGAGATGTTTCCCGCGCCATGAAGACGTAGCTGACAACGTTGCAGGCTGGTAATTCAGTGTCTGAAGGTCCTCGCAGGCTGGTCGGTACCAGAACGCAGATCGTTGGATGCTTCCACGCCAGTAAGCTCTTGTTTTTCGATTGGCCATGATCGATATTCCATGCGTTGGATGTCACCATCAGTTCGCTGACAAGCAGGTCGTTCAGGGATGCGTTTAACATCCGAGCTGCGTCGCGAAGCCCACGCGTTTCCTGTCGACTAAGTTGCACTGTCATCAGCGACAGCCCCTGTTGCCGATCGTTGTGGAAGTTGTCTCTTTTCGATCGCAGCGGCAGCTTGTCCTGACGCAGGTATCGCAGGGTGTACTTCAGCAGCACTCGCGCACGTTCAATAAACGTGTCGCCCACGTCCGCAACGCGGCGACCTTCGCGATCGTTTCTATTCTTCAGCAGGTCCACTCGGATAGGGCGTAATTCCGGCAATTCGCGATCGTCATTGGTGCTCACGGCGTAGTGCCGAGCGTACGCGATCGCAACGTCTTCCAGGAATTGCGATGCACCGATTCCGTCACAACAGGCATGATGGAATTGAAGCGTCAGCGTGGCGTGGTCTGGTGTCTGCTGTCCCCAGACGCGGAGCCCGATCCTTTTTCTCAGGTCGATCGTTTGTTGCCAGGGTTTTTCTTCAGACCACTGGCTCTCGTCCCAATCTGTCTCCGGTATTTCTGCGCCCGCCCAGGACCAGCAATTTTTGCCGGTATGCTTTTTCACTGTGCAGCACAGCAGAGGGTGACGACTCAACGCATCGTCCACCGCCAGCTTCATCAGCTTTCTGTCAACGACGCCCTTCAGGCGAACCTGCAGGTAAAACACCATTGGGAAGTCGGACGACTCATCTGCCAGCATGAAATCTTCGAACGCTGTCAGCGGCAGTGGAAAGAGATGTTGTGGGGCAACAGGCGCCATGCTCAATTTGAGTTGTAGAAAATTGTGTGAACGTGGGTACGTCGAAATGCCAACCTGAGAACGCGGCTGCCGCTTGAAGAACGACGGTCAGCCTGTGTGGGAGAGTGACCGCGTTGCGAAGATGTACGACGGAGAATACTGGCGTAGCATTGATTCCTAAGGGTAAGAATCGGCCTGATATCTCGCGGACCTTAGCGCCTGATGCTCACCGGTGTTCGATACGTCGAAAAATAGTGGGATGGCCATCACGAGTGATCTTTAAGCAGATCGGGCCAGCTTTTGCTGAAAGGCACAAACAGTTTGTAGCTCAAGAGGCTGATTGCTGTTCGTTGCGGAAAATGGCGTTTTTCCTGCTGTTTTCGTGATCCAGTCGGCAGCTGTTATTGTATTCGACTTGACGCGAACGCGGTTCCGATCGAACAATGGCAGTTGAGGAATAAACCGATGCAAACCATTCTTGACAATCTCCCCAGTGCTGGCTTCGCTGCCGTTTGCCTGGCCTTCTTTTTTTATCTGTGTATGCCGGATCGTGCTTCGAAGAAGCAGCGCTCTGGCGAAGGCGTGAGCTCTCGCACTGAGCGGAAGGCTCGGAATCATCAGATCGGTGGTGCCACAGGGCTCATGGGCGGTTCCATCGAAGATGCCGTGATTGCGCAGCATGCTCTGAAACGCGGACATGGTGACGAAACCAATGCTGACATTCGAGATGTTGGTGCGGCGACCGCCATGCAGCAACAGAATCAGTTTCCGCAGTAGTCCAAATGTCTTCAGCGTGGTTGCGCGGAACTAGCCGTTGTGATTTGGTTTCTCGATGTGTGAGATATCGACTGTGATGGCCTGCTGTTCTTCCGAACATTCGGCGACGAACGTTTCGAGAGGATTCGCAACAGGAGCAGATGGGTTTGGCGAAAGCTTCGGTTCTGGCTTGGAGGCGTTCGGAATTGCACTGACGTCGATTACCACCGGCGAGTGGGTTGATGGGGGCGGGGCTTCTTCTGTTGTTGGCTGAGCGGCACTTTCGACAACCGATTCGGACGGAACTTCAGCAGCTTCCATTCCATCGCGCGGAGGTCGTGGTCCCTGGTATTGGTAGTATTGGCATTCCAGTCGACCGTTGTACAACTTGCGTCGCCGATCCGCGCGTCGGCCGAAGAGGTGTTCAAACTTGCGGAAGGATGTGAGCACATAGACGCTCCACGTATCCATTGTGGCGAATGTCGTGCCCATGACACGATACACGGCTTCGACTTCTTCGGTTTCACCGAGGCGTTCACCGTACGGCGGGTTCGTGATGATGCAGCCGTAGTCGAGTGGTGAACGCAGGTCGCTGACTTCCTGCTTACCAAACCGAATGCTGCCACCGACGCCGGCGTCTGTGGCTCCGCGCTGAGACAATCGGATCGCTCCGGGATCGTGGTCGTAGGCCATGATTGGTGCGGGAAGGCTTCTTTTTTTTACGTCGCGTGCTTCGGTGCGTACATCTTTCCAGATTTTGCGATCGAACCATGGCCAGTCTTCAGAGGCAAAAGATCGCTGCAGACCCGGAGCAATATTCTGTCCGATCAAAGCTGCTTCGATGGGGATTGTGCCCGTGCCGCAAAACGGATCAATTAGCGGCCGTTCCGGATTCCAATAACTAAGCTGAATCAATCCGGCCGCCATTGTTTCACGCAGCGGGGCCGCGCCGACGATGGACCGGTAGCCGCGTTTGTGAAGTCCGGGGCCTGTGGTATCGATCGTTAGAGTGGCGATGTCTTTCAGGATCGCTACTTCAATGACGAACTCGGCACCGGTTTCGTCAAAGCGAAACCGGTTGTGGGTTTTCTTCAGGCATTCGACAATCGCTTTTTTGGTCACGCCCTGAATTTTGGGCACGGCGTGCAGTTGAGATCGGACACTGCGGCCTTTGACGGGAAACTGAGCATCGACCGGTAGTAATTCGGCCCAGGGCAGGGCAGTCGTTTGATCGAAAAGGGCCCCGAAATCGCGGGCTGGGAATTCCCCCACTCGAATCAGCAGTCGATCAGCGGATCGCAGCCAGAGATTGCAGCGAGCAATGTCGCGTTCGTCGCCGGAGAAAACGACGCGTCCGTCTGAAACGCGGCAATCTTCGTAACCCAACTGCTGTAGTTCCCGAGCGACTACGTTTTCAAGGCCGAATGTTGAAGTGGCGATCAGGTCAAAACGCGGCATTGTTGGTACTCATAGTGCGAAAACAGCAAGGATTGCTGCCGGGGTGAACAAATTAGCGCTCCATCAGTACAACCATGTTCCGGAACGGACCTAAGTTAAGGTTCTTTCGGACAGGAACACGCTTTAGGCTCTTTCTTTCCTGGAAAAGCAGAACTAGAATCGCGAATGCTGGGGAGGACTTGTTATGCCGGTTCTTTCGTGAATCGAGCGGTGAATCTGCCTGCGACACCACACTTTGGCAATCATCCCGCAATGATGCGAGTTGCTGCAAATGGCGGTCGATAAACGGTGATTGCTCGGTTTGTTGGTGTAGTTTTGCCGTGATCAGGCGGCGAGATCTGTGTTTTACATTGTTTTGCCGTTCATGCGGTTAGGAATTCTCCGGAAGGTTCAAAAGAATGCAGGTGGCTCTAACCTGTCGGCACGGCAGTATTAGTCAGGAACTTCGTGAATACATCACACGGAAGTCCGAAAAAGTCGTCCGGTATCTTGGCGAAGTCAGCGAAATCGGCGTTACGATTGACTTCGAAGGTACTCGAGCAGACGTCGAAATGCTGGTCGAGATCGAAGGATATCACACCATCGTGGCTCAGGTGGAAGGCGAAGACGCAAAAGCCACATTTGATCGGACTCTTGCCAAGATGGAGCAGCAGGTTCATCGTTACAAAGAGAAATCACGCGATCATCGGCGAGACCAATCGCTTGGTGAGGCAGCCAGAATCGCTGAAGAAAAAGCGTCTGCCGATACGGATGCCGACGAAAACTAGCCCGTTGTTGCCTGTTTGTTGATCCGGCGATTGAACGTCTCGTTGGTTCTTTTGGATCGAAGCCGTTCTGGATTGGCTAAGACGTCTTCAGGACGGCTGGCTACGCAAGTAAGAATACATCCCAATTGTCTTTGAGACGCAGGACCGGGAGCGATTGAATGCTCCGCTGCTCCATCGACTAAAATACAAATTTAGAAACGTCAGGTATTACCGAAATGAAGTTGACTGATTTTGTTGTCAAAAAGGCTATCATTCCGAATCTTAAAGCGGCTTCCAAAGAAGACGTGATTCGTGAGATGGTGGCCAGTCTAAAATCAACTGGCACAATCAAAGCAGAAGACGAAGACGCTGTTGTTGCCGCAATTCTGAAACGTGAAGAACTTGGATCCACTGGCATCGGGAACGGTGTTGCCGTGCCTCACACCAAGCATCCTTCTGCGGAAGAACTGGTGGCAACTGTTGCGATTTCTCGCGACGGCGTTGACTTCTCCAGCCTTGATGGAGAAGACGTTTTCATTCTGTTCCTGCTGGTGTCTCCTCCTGATCGTCCGGGTGACCACCTGCGTGGGCTGGAGAACATTTCTCGTCACTTGCGCAGCCAGGACTTTTGCAACTTTCTGAAGCAGTCAACCACGGAGAAAGACATCTGGGAACTGCTTTCTGAAGCAGACAATAGTGACGAAGAAGAGTAATCACGGCTCAGAAATGTGCTGCGTTGCAATGAAAACGCAGGTGGACAAGTCAGCGGAGGTCACGAATGGATCAGAGTGAGACATTGCAGCGGGCTGTGAAACTGGCACATCGGAACGGCCTGCACATACGTCCTGTTCAGCAGTTAGTGAGTGCTGTGTCCGGCTATGATGCCGAAGTGAGAATTCACTATGGTGGCAAGGTGGCCAATGCAAAGTCTGCAATGGATCTGCTCGTCCTGGGGGCCACGTTTGGTGCTGATTTAACTGTCGAAGCCAGCGGCAACGACGCTCATTCAGCATTGGAGAAAGCTGGTGAGGTTTTGGGTTTGACTGCTGAATAGCAATTCAGCGGTTGACTCGCGTCCGGAAGTCGGGCTCGTAAGCGTGCGGGGCTGCAGGCACGGCGCTCGGATTTGCGTCGGGTGCGTTTGGGCCTGTGGTTTCTTCGCGGGTGAGTCTTCGGCTTGTTGACGAGTTGTAAAGGTTCTTGAAACACGAATAGGTTCGATGCAGGTTCGCAGTGGAATTGCGGTTTCGCCAGGAGTTGTTGTTGGGCAGGCACTTGTGCTTGGATCCGAGAACTTCCGCATCCCCAATAAGTTTGTCAATCGCAACGCTGTGGAAGTGGAAGTGGTTCGCTTTCATACGGCACTGGACAAGGTTTGTGGTGACATCGAAGAGCAGGAGATTCTTGTCGGCGAACAAATGGGCACTCAGTATGCCGCCATTTTTTCGGCGCACCTTCAGATGGCTCGCGACCCCGGATTCATCTCCAACGTTGAGTCAATGGTTGGGACGGAGTCCTACTCTCCGGAATACGCTGTCAGCAAAACTCTCCGAGGCCTTGCTGAACAGATGCAGAATCTTGGAGACGAATATCTGGCCGAACGTGCGTCCGACGTTTTTGATCTTGAAAAACGATTGCTGAGAGAATTGCTGGGAGAGAGTCGTGAAGAGCTGAGCAATCTGACGCAGCCGGTCATCATTCTCGCACACGATCTGACTCCTGGAGAAACAGCCACGCTGAACACGGAGTTCGTGCTTGGATTCGCAACGGAGGTTGGGGGGCGGACAAGTCATACCGCGATTCTCGCTGGAGCGTTGGAAATCCCTGCCGTGGTTGGCCTGGGGCGTTGTCTTGCCGGCATGTCCGGTGGTGAGAACGTAATTCTTGACGGAGATCATGGTCAGGTTGTTATCGATCCCGATGAACTGACGACGAAACGTTTTCGCACTTCCCAGGAACACAACATTCGTGTTCGTGAGCGACTGCAATCGCTGGATGTGATGCCGTCGGAGACTCAGGACGGTGAACGGGTTCACATTTTCGGCAACATTGAATTTCCGGAAGAGGTCGAGCAGGGTATCAAACGCGGTGCGGATGGAGTCGGGCTTTATCGAACCGAATTCCTGTATCTCAGCGGCAACAAAGAACCGACGGAGCAGGACCACTATGAAGCATACTGCAGGGTTTTGCAGTCCTGTGGCGAACGGCCGGTTGTGATTAGAACGCTGGACATCGGAGCGGATAAAGTGCCGGCGCGAATTCGCGACCGGTTTGCGGACAGCCAGAATC
>CAYZYB010000194.1:0-7620 GCA_964481505.1 uncultured Planctomycetaceae bacterium
GTGCGCATAGATCACCGCAAACCCGACCAGTGGGACGAGCCAAAGTGCAAACAGTGCTGTGGGAAATCCCCAATTCATTTGTTACGGCAGTCCTCTAAGCCACGTGTTCCCCACAAGCAGCGTCAGCAAAACGCATCCCAGCCCGCTGAACAACGGATAGGTGAACAGTTCGCGGTACGTGGTGTACAGGTGACTTTCGACTTCGGTCTTTTCGAGCTTGTCGATTTCTGCGCACACGTCCTTTAGGCCGTCGACGTCTTTTGCATTGAAGTACGAACCGTTTGTTTTCTCTGCGATGCCCTTCAACGTTGCTTCATCCAATTCGACACGCGCCTGCTGCAGCACTCGCCGACCGAACGGATCGATCGCCGGCACAGGAGCGAATCCGGTTGAACCAACTCCGATACAGTACACCTTGATGCCGAATTCTTCGGCAGCAATCGCCGCGTCTTCGGGAAGGACAACACCCGCCGTATTGCCGCCGTCCGACAACAACACAATGACTTTGCTTTTTGCTTTGATTCCTTTCAGGCGGTCGACGGCCAACGCCAGTGCATCGCCGATTGCCGTTGCCTGCTCTTCTCTTAGAAACTGTTCGTTGATCACTCGCCCGGAAGCGTCCTTGAGCGGGCCAGGGATTTCGACGGATTCCAGAACAGTCAGCAGTGCGCCGTGGTCGAGTGTCGGCGGGCACAGAGCATTTGCAAATCCGCCGAAAGCCACCAGGCCAATCAAGTCGTCGGGGCGACCTGTGAAATCGTCTTCTCCGGCGACGAATTTGCGGAACACATACTTGACGGCTTCCAGGCGATTGACCTGTTCACCGTTGACGGGAAAATCGAGTGCCTGCATCGAACCGGATCGGTCTATACACATTTGAATGGCAATGCCTTCGCTGCGAATGCGGCTTTCTTCTGTGCCCAGCTGCGGGCGAGCCAGCGCGACGACGATCAACAACAGTCCAAACAAACGCAACCAGGGGAGCAGGCGTTTTAATCGCTGACGCAGCGTTACCGGCAGGTCTTTGAGGATCGCAACACTGGAATACAACACCGCACTGCGACGGCGAAACGCAGTTACGCACACAACAGCCAATACCGGAATACACAGCAACAATGCGAACGGAGATTCGAAACGGAAGGTGCTCATTCCGACACCTCCATCGTCTTCAATTCGATGAACTGCTTTGCCAGGTGGGTGCTTTGTTTGATGTTCTCCGGATCCGGTTGATATCCGGCAAACTTGACGAGGTCCGCTGATTCCAGGAAGGCACACAATCGACGATCGTCTTCGCCGGAAAACAATCGCTTTGACGTGACAGCGCGAAGAAATTCGTCCGTCGTTTGTTCGGGCGCACGAACTCCGGTCGAGCGTTCGATATACCGACGTACAACTCCAGTCAATTGAACGAAAAATTCTTTAACGTCTCGCTCACTCAACTTGCCGCTCAGTAATTCGTTAAGTTCACGCCATGCCAGCTGTTGTGGTGTGAAGACCGGTTCGGTGGGCTTTTTGTTGCGGAATCGTCGCCATAAAAACACGCCCGCGACTGCAGCCAGTAGCGCGGCGAAAATACCCGTCCAGACGAAGGCCGCTTTTGATGGTTCCGGTAGTTCGACAGGGGCAGCTGCGGGGCGCAGATCGTTCAGCGACGGAGCTTCTGATGCGATCATCGTCGCGACCGTCAGTTTCAACGCTTCGGTTTCGATGGAGTGCTGTTGGCCGTCACCGTCAGGGCGTTCATCGACGAAGGTGACCGTCAGCGGTTCAACGGTCAGCGATCCGGCATGAGTTGGTTCCAACGTATAAACCTGTTGCAGAATCTGCTTTCCGTCTGCCGTTTTCCGGAGTGGTTCGTAGAAGTCGCGAATGATGAATTCGCCCAGGGATTCACCAAACTCCGGCAATTCGACGCGAACACCGTTGGCCGCAGTGACGGTTAGCGTAAGTGTTGGCTCGTCCGACAGGCGCGGCTCTTTGGGGTCGAGGTCGACGGCGATTTTTACAGGGCCGCATTCTGTTTCGGTGTGCAGCGTGTCCGCGGCACGCACTCCCGTGGCCAGCACTGCAGCGGCAAGGGCAACCAACAGAATGGTCGAAACGCGGTTCATCGCGCCGCGGCCTGAGCGTCTGAAACCGACTGTCTTCACCGCAGCCGCCTTTCTCGCGATTCGAAGAATCGTCGCAGGCTGGTGGCGTAAGGTTCTGATGTGTTGATCGCCAGTTGGTCCACACCGGCGCGGCGCAGGCCGGTTGTTAGCGCGTCGGAACGTTCGGTCGCCTGTTCGGCAAACAATGATCGAACTTGCGGGTGCCGTGTGTCGACTTCAATGACTTCTCCGGTTTCCGCATCCTGCAGAGTGATGAACCCAACATCCGGCAACGCTTCTTCGCGCGGGTCAGAAACTGTGATGGCCACGAGATCATGGCGGCCGTTAGAAATGGCCAGAGCTTTCCGTGACGCTTCTGTCTGAAAATCGCTGATCAGAAACACGACCGCTCGCCGCTTTTGGACACGATTCAAATACTGCAGCGCCGCTTCCAGATCAGTTTCTTTGCGCACTGGATCAACAGCCAGCATTTCGCGAATCAATCGCAGTACGTTGCCTTTTCCCTTTCGAGGCGGATAGAACCCATGAACCTCATCGGCAAACATCTGCAAGCCAACCTTGTCGTTGTTCTTTAGTGCGGAGAACATCAACAAGGCGGCCATTTCGATCATAACGTCCAGCTTCGACTGCGATCCTGAACCGAAAGCTCCGGATGCGGATATGTCGACAAGAAACAGTACCGTGAGCTCTCGTTCTTCGCAGTAGCGTTTGATGAACGGCGTTCCGGCGCGAGCGGTGACGTTCCAGTCGATCGTGCGGATCTCGTCTCCCGGCTGGTATTCTCGCACTTCGTCGAATTCCATGCCGCGCCCACGAAACACGCTGCGATACTGACCAGCCAACAGATCGTTCACCGATCGATTGGCGACAATCTGAATACGCTGTACTTTTCGCAGGATGTCGGCGACGGATTGGGACATGGACGGCTAGCGGGACGGAGTGATGGGGAACCGGATTTCAGATTTCAGATTCGTTTTACGGGACCGGCACAGCGTTCAGGATTTCTTTGATGACGTCGTCCGATGTTTTTTCTTCCGCCTCCGCTTCGTAAGTCAGCACAACGCGATGGCGCAGAATGTCGTACGCGATATCTTTCACATCCTGCGGCGTCACATAACCGCGACCATTCAAAAATGCCATCGCCCGCGCGCCCTTGCCGAGGAAAATGCTGGCTCGCGGCGATGCGCCGAAGTCGATCAGTTCTCGGAGGTTCTGAAGTTTGAACGCTCCGGGGTCACGCGTCGCGCGGACGATGTTGATGATGTAGTCTTTGATCTGGTCGTCGATGTAAATCATTCGCACGACTTCCTGCATGTCGAAAATGTCTTTCGGCTGCAGAACTGCGTTGACCGGTCGACTGTTGTCTTCCAAAGCCATGTCCAGAACTTTGCGTTCTTCGGAAGCTTCCGGATACGTGATGTTGACCTTCAGCATAAAGCGGTCGACCTGAGCTTCCGGAAGAGGGTAGGTGCCTTCCTGTTCCAGCGGGTTTTGAGTCGCCAAAACCAAAAACGGGCGGTCCAAAGAATACGTTTCGTCTCCAATTGTGACCTGTCGTTCCTGCATTGCTTCCAGCAGGGCCGACTGAACCTTTGACGGCGCTCGGTTGATTTCATCTGCCAGAACCAGGTTGCTGAAAATCGGGCCTTTGCGAGTCGTAAAGGCGCCGTCATTGGGCTGATAGATCATCGTGCCGATGAGATCCGCTGGCAGGAGATCCGGGGTGAACTGAATGCGATTGAAGTTCACCGACAGCGCCTGCGCGAGTGCCGTGATTACGGTTGTCTTCGCTAAACCAGGAACGCCTTCCAGCAAAACGTGCCCTTCGGTTAGTAACCCAACCATCAGCCGGGAAACCATATTTTCCTGCCCAACCACGACTTTGCTGAGTTCACCGGTGAGCTGCCGGATCAGGTCAGATTTATCGGCAACTTTTTCCTTCACCTGCTGAATGTCTGCGTGCATTGTTTTTACTGCTGTTCGAACGGTTGCTGAAATGCGTGAATGACCTGAATTGACAGGGTTGCGAATCTGTTGCCGCTCACGACCGGAAGCGGCCAGATTTTCGAAAAAATTGGCTGCGAAGTATCGCAAAGATACAGATGCGCCGAAGTCTCGCGAACACTGTCGCGGCATTCAAGGCAAAGCAGCGGCTGTTTTCTCAAAGGCTGCGCACGTATGGAATGGAACCGAACGGAACGGTCTGAGACGCGAAAGCTGCCTCGATCAGCGAATGCTGGCTCTTAAGCTTTGTGCCGAACGGATATTTGCCATCAATTCGATTATCATCAGAGTGGCTCACATCAACTTCAGGCGGCGCGCAGCAGTATTCCGGAGGTACAAGCTGCGGGGGTGAGAGGAAACTATTCAGGAAAGAAATCGATTTATGATACGAAGTGTTTGCTCCATTCTGTTTGCGATCTTCCTGACCTGCGCATCTGCTGCGGGTGATCGTCCCAACATTCTGTTCATCATGTCAGACGATCATGCCTGCAACGCGATCAGCGCTTACGGCGGTCGCCTTGCCGAAGTTGCACCGACTCCGAACATCGATCGAATCGGGCGCGACGGCATGCGGCTGGAGAAGTGCTTTGTGACGAATTCGATCTGCACGCCCAGTCGAGCCGTCATTTTGTCCGGCCAGCATTCTCATGTTAACAGCGTGCGGACTTTGGGAGACGCGTTCCCTGGGCCGGATTCCGGGACACCAAACGTTGCCGACATTCTTCGCCGTTCCGGTTATCAAACGGCCCTCATTGGCAAATGGCATTTGCGATCCGCTCCATGGGGCTTCGACTATTGGAAAGTCGGCCCCGGCCAGGGGAAGTACCACGATCCCGTTTTCGTCTCTTCCACCGACGGCATCAAATATTCGTCGCGGCCTGCACGCGGCAGCAAGAACACAAAAGGCTATTACACAGACCTGATCACGGACCATGCAATCGACTGGCTGGACAAGCGAGATGATAGTAAGCCATTTTTTATGATGCTGCATCACAAGGCTCCCCATGGAAAATGGGAACCAGCGGAGCGACACAAAGATTATCTCGCCAATATTCAGATACCGGAACCCGACAGCCTCTGGGAAGACTTTTCACATCGTTCAGAATCAACGCGCCACATGGGTACGTCAATTACCAGCAGACTGAACGGCCGGCGAACCATGGTTAATGACGTTCAAAAGCCGGACTGGCCCGCAGGATCGATCGACTTATCCGGCATGAACAGTGTGCAGCAGGGAAAGGCGGCCTATCAAAAGTATCTGCACGACTACTTGGGCTGCGTGAAAGCGGTCGACGAAAACATAGGTCGAGTGCTTGACTACCTGGACAAAGCGAATCTGTCGAAGAACACGCTGGTCATCTACACGGCGGACCAGGGCATGTTTCTGGGAGAACACGACTACTTCGACAAACGCTGGATCTACGAAGAATGTTTCCGCATGCCGTTTCTGGCTCGCCTGCCCGGCGTGATTCCCGCGGCGTCTGTGAACAGCACTCACCTGTGTTCGAATCTCGACTTCGCTCAGACTTTACTGAGCTTTGCACAAGTCCAGGACGCGGCCGAAGAATCAAAGATGCAGGGACTCAACATGCGTCCGATTCTGGCGGGTGCGCACAGCGGCGAATGGCGGGATGCGGTTTACTATCGCTATTGGATGCATCTTTCTCATCACAATATTCCGGGGCACTATGGAGTGCGAGACAATCGCTACAAGCTGGCCTTCTTCTATGGACTTCCGCTGGATGCCACGCTTGGCAAAGGCAATTACCCGCCGACCACACCTGGCTGGGAACTCTACGACCTGCAAGTCGACCCTAACGAAACCAATAACGTCTATGGGAAGCCAGAGTACGTCGAAGAAATTAAGCGGCTGAAAACGCGATTGCTGGAACTCAAAGAGCAATACGGTGATCGTGACGAAGATTACTCCGAACTGATGCAGGTTCGATCACAACACTGGAGTAATTAGCACCACGTGGAGGAGCAAGCGGTTGGAAGTCCGGGCATGAAGTCTCAGGCGGATTCCTTTTTTACTCCTCACTCTTTGCAGGCAGCCCGATCGGAATTCCTGGACGATATTGTTGGCCAAAGCAATGAGGGCATTCATGCGCACGAAGCCCCACCAGGGCGAGCAGTCCGTCGATCAGCCCGAGTTTTCGGAAGCTAACCTTACGCAATGAAATGCGACAAAAGCCACATTTGTAGAGTTTATGCAACATTATTCTCTGCTTTCCCAGCCCAATAGGTTTCCTCAAGCCTTCTATGCAAATGGGGCAAATGTCGCGCCAAATCTTGAAATGACATTGTCTTTCAAATTCAAAACAGCCAGCGTCAATCCCTGACTCTCCTCCACTGTTAGCCGGAAACGATTGCATCCCAGCACAGCAATTAAAAGTTTCCTGTAACACTGACTACAACACAGGGACAGACCTAACAAATTGTCAGTCAAATCGACCGATCATCCCCGTGGTAGCGGTTGTGTTAGATTTCCGGGTTTCAATCGTCTGGGCGCGCGTACCGTCGATTTGCGCTGTGGTTAGCAGAGGAGTGCGAACGCGTCTGATCGTGTTCTAATCCAGGCAATTTTCCGCATATCTGCTTACATTTGCCTGGACCACCCAGTTACCCTGCAGGCCATTAGCGGTGTTCTTTTTTCCGGAATTGGCTGTTTGACTTGCGCGGAATCTTCCACGCATCTGGCTGCCACGCTTTCGTTGTTTTGATTTCTCAAGTGAGGATTACCTGGTGGCCAGTAAGATACCTTCAACAAAAGTCGCGAAATTTGTATCGGCCCTTTTCTCTGGATCTCAAAAGCGTCCTCATCGCGCCAATCGAAGGAGCCAGAGCTACTACGACGAGAATCCAAACTTTGTAGAAGTCCGTCATGCCGAAGGTCTCGAAGACCGCATGATGCTGACCTTCATTGAAGCTGATGAAGCGCTTGGGATCATTGTTGAGCAGGGTGGTTCACCCGTGCAAAACGGCCAGGTGATGAATATTGAGCCGAACGGGCAGGTCAACGGTGCGATCGAAGACGTTCTTGCACATCCGACTAACGCGGACATTGTGTACATCGGGGCCATCAACGGTGGTATCTGGAAAACAGAAAACGCGACCGATACCAACCCATCGTGGGTACCACAGTCCGATCACCTTGAATCGCTATCGATTGGTGCGATCGAATTTGACATTGCCGATCCAACCTACCAGCAGCTTGTCGCCGGAACAGGTCGCTTCAGCAGCTTCGGCAGCGCAGGCGGCGCGCAAGGGCTTGTCTATATTACTAATGATGGTGGAGACACCTGGTTTAACCCAGGAAGTGTCGGACTCCGCGGTGAGAATGTTTCCGGCGTGGCTCGAATGGGCGACACCATCGTCGTTTCTTCTTCCGAAGGTGGCGGCGGGATCTTTCGCAGTACCGATGCCGGGGCAACGTTTAATCAGGTAACGACAGGCGAATTCGTCGCTGGCGGACTCATCAACTTTTTCGATCTTGTCAGTGACC
>CAYZYB010000195.1:0-7596 GCA_964481505.1 uncultured Planctomycetaceae bacterium
GCTCTACACACTACGAAATGTAATTGGTAAGGACGTCGCCGGGACAATCAAGGCTGTTGCCGATGCTGGCTACAAGCAGGTGGAGTGCTACGGATTTCCAAATGCCGACGAAATGATGAAGCAAGCCACGGAAAACGGGTTGGCCATCAATTCCACTCACTTCGATTGGGATTCTGTCATCAACCCCGACGACAAAGGCGTTCGTCCGTTTGGCGAAGTTCTTGCTGCGGCCAACGATGCCGGAATCAAACACCTTGTCGTGCCATACCTGGCGGACAAAAACCGCAAGACGCTGGATGACTACAAAGTCGTTTGCGAACGCTTGAACAAAGGAGCCGAACTGGCGAAAAAATCCGGAATCCAATTGTCGTACCACAACCACTCGTTCGAATTCCAGCCCATGGAAGGTGGAAAGACGGCATTCGATTTGATGATCAAAGAGTTTTCGCCCGACATGCAGTTCGAAATCGACGTGTTCTGGATTCAGCTCGGCGGAAAAGATCCCGTCGACATGATCCGAAAGCTAAAGGGACGAGTATCGCAACTGCACCTCAAGGATCTCAACAAGTCCATCAAAGCTCCGATGTATAGCGGCATCCCAAAGGAAGCGTTCGAAGAACTCGGCGACGGTATCATCAGCATGCAGCCGATTCTGGACGCGGCGAAAGAAGCTGGTGTCAAAATCTGCCATGTGGAACAGGATCATTCTCCGCATCCGATCAAGAGCATTCAGCAGAGCATGGCGCATTTGAAGACGCTTTAGCCCTGCAGTCAAAGCCTTCAACAAGCAAGTTCGCCATCGCGTTAACGCCACGGCGTGGCGTGGCGGCGTTGCCTGTGGAGGTTTTGATATCTCTCAGATGTTCGCTCTCCAGCGATGTGGCGCTTAGTCGCGAACGGGCACAGAGTGCTCCGCTCCGCTACTCCACTTCAGTGCTGACGCGTACGGAGCGTCCGTTGGACGCCATGGTTGTGATGGTGCTGAGTTGTTTACCGTTGATGATTTTTCCGTATTCATCAGGGGTGAACGAAATCGCAGTCGGCGCCTCGGCGTCCCGAAACTCCCGGAAACCGTAAACGTCAGACTTCACCCAGAAGCCGATCCACCGAATGCCCGCCTCAGAACGGACCGTCACCAGCTTTGTGTTCCGGTCAAACACAATCCGCGGCCGAACGTTATTCTCTGGTTGTCCCTTGTCCAGCTGAAACCATGGGCTCCATTGCAGAAACGAAGCACTGATAGGCGAGAAATACGCTTCCTCATTCTCGCGGAAGTAAGTTTCGCTGCGACTCCGATTGCTTGGCGGGTCATGAAACGTAAACACGCGATGAAAGTGATCGAACCCTCGCGTCATAATTCCAAGGTTGTCTTTGCAGTGAGGCAACCCGAATGTGTGTCCCATTTCATGCAGAGTGGCACCGATTGTTGTGGACGCAACGCTCCAGTAAGCCCCACGACCAGCGCTGTCTTCGTGAACTCGCGTCGCGTCGACCATCTTTGCGTTACCAAATGCTTTCAGCGCTGTAGAAATATCGCGCGGCCAGCAGAATACTGATCCACTGCCAAAGAGGCCCAGGTTGCCGCCGCCAAGTGCGGTGTGCCCGTTTAACTTACCTGTTTCCTGGTCTTTGCGAGTGTAGGCGGCCAGCACAATGTTCTTTGCAAATTTGTCAGGATGTTCCTGGTTCAGCCAATTGCGGACGTTATTCCACCAGCGATTACTGTCGCCAAGCTCATAGTAGAACGCTGCCGTTTTCGGAGCTTTCAGCGTGTGGACAATGATCTTGCCAGCGGCATCTCGTTCCAGTCGAAACGTTTTTCTCCCGTACCCCAGGTCGTACATTCTTTCGGCAGTGAATGTCTGCATTAGCTGAGCGGCTGTGCGAAATCGTGCTGCATAGTCCTGAGTAACATTGTCGTCCGGTGTTGCGAAGTTGGTCTCACCAGTATTGTCTGTCTTCCAGACTAATCGCACATAGTAGGCGTTTGTTTGCGGCTGATATGTGAGCGTCAAATTCGAACGCTCCCCGGACGGAGTTGAGAGTTTGATGAGGTTCTTACCGCTGGAAAGACTAACCAAAGCCTTGAACCTGCCGTCATACACTGCGACTGAAACGGGAGCTGCATCTTTACCAGCGTCTGCGTTGCGAATGGTGAGCTGTCGGCCTTCAGACATTGTCCCGCGCAGCAACACCACGGGATATCGGACAACGGAATTGTCTTCATGATTCGTAACGCGAACAGCCGCCGACAGACTCATGGGGAGACAGTAAATTGCCAGCAGAAGTGAGCATGTAGATCTTGGCATCATCGCAGAGTTCCTCATTTAATCGCAACGCGATGGGAGCACAGTCTCCAGCACGCAGTTCTCCAACTTTAGCGAACTCGACAGAGCTTGCCAAAGCGTTGAGGCGGTGTTTTGCCAATAGCGAAGTACCGCTATAACGTTTGCCTCCCGGTGAATCTCACAACATCGCTGAACAGCATCCCGCCGTCGTGTGGGACAGGAACGTAAAGCTGTGGCGGTGGGCGTCTTCTGTCGAAACCGGTGATGTTCGTCCCTTCGCGATCTGCCATCAACAAACAATGAGAGTAGCCGTTTTTCTGTCGTTGAGTTGGCTTCAGCGCGAGGACGGATGTTCAGCTCGTCTCATCAACTTAAGCTCGATTCAGGTATCGCATTGGTCGATTCTCAGACGAGTGCCCGTTGCAGGTTGCGACGACTCTGACGATGCGCGTCAACGACGGAAAGCTCCTTCGGAGATTTATCCTCGATCGACTGTTCCAAAACGAAGTGGGGTTGAATCGATCGTTCCCCGAGATAGTCGAACAGTCGTCGATAGTCGATGTCTCCGGTTATGGAAAATGACTCTGTCCAGATGCCTTTAGTGGACTGCCGGAGATGCAGTTCGACGATCCGATCATGGTAATGATGCAACGCGTCGAAGACAGAGACTTCTGAGTTACCACAGCCACGGTAGACCCAGTGAGCGTCCAGGCAAAATTTTACATTGTCCGGGTCGGTGGCGGTCAGCATGTGATGAAATTCACGTGCGCCCTGACGAAGTTCGGCATCGTGATTGTGATAGGCCAGAGTTAATCCGATTTTTCGCAGTTCTGCACCCAGAGAATTAAGCGACTTCGCCTGTATCGACAACTGCGCATCAGACTTGTCTTCCGGACCGCCCCAGCGAATCGGCGACGGGTTCGTGACGATAATTCGCGTGCCCAGCTTCTTCGCTGCCTTTGCAATGCTCAATACATTTGAAGTACTTTCTTCGATCCTGCCAGGATCGTGCAGCACGCTGTTCACATAGATCGAACGCATCTCCAGATCTTGTGATTTCAAACGCTGCTCAAGGCCTGAGAACTCCTTTGCATTGTTGACGATCGGTTCATAGCCCGCAATTCCTGTTGCTGATATGTCGCTGAGCAGTTGATCTGCATGCGACTCAAAATCACGATTGGCCCTTTGGGCGAACGTGAGCCACGGATACGTATTTGTGGCAATGTGAGGTTCCCCGGTCGCGTCCGTCGACGAAGCACTTAGTAGCGTTGCGAAACTGGGCAGCCCGAAAGCTGTTGCGCAGCCGGTCAACATCTGTCGTCGTGAGTGGTTCTTTGTTGCCTTCACGATTTCCTGTCCTCTTTGGTTTCGCAACACGTCGATTGGTTTTCAGCTTTTCCAGTAGCGTTCAGTCTATCAGAATATGTCTGTTCAGTGGGGCAGAGCAACCGACTGGAAAAACTCCAGAGCTTTCCAGGCCAAGCTAGCACTTTTGCTGGGTACTGCTAAAGGTTTGGCCTGCCGTGCGGCCATCGGTTGGCGAAAGAGACCTCAGGCCGCTAAAAAATCCAAATTCTCTTTCGGAACCCGGCGAACTCACCCTTTGCGATTCACTTAGACTTCCTAAAATACCGACTACGAAACGTAACCATTCGCGGTTGCTTCAAATCCCTGTTCCCTCGCTCTCCCGACTTCCAGAAAGGACTCTGAGTTGGCTCGCAAGAAGTCTTCCCGCAAGAAGAATGACGGCCCCGGCCTCTTTGAAAAGGCGAATGCGCTGGAAAATGCGGGGAACGTTGAGTACGTTTCGATTAGTGGCGAAACTCGCCGCCGCTATCTGAACTATGCGTTGTCGGTGATCACCTCCCGCGCCCTGCCGGATGTTCGCGACGGGCTAAAGCCTGTTCAGCGGCGAATTCTCTATGTCATGTATTCGTCGCCGTTGAGCCTTCGAGCCAATGGGAAGAGTCGAAAGTGTGCCAAGATTTGCGGTGACACGACTGGTTCCTATCACCCCCACGGCGACACGGCCGTCTACGACGCGCTCGTCCGACTCGCTCAGGACTTCACGCTGCGATACCCGCTGGTCAGTGGTCAGGGAAACTTTGGTTCTGTGATCGGCCTTCGATGTGCTGCTTCGCGGTACACCGAAGCAACCCTTTCGGCATTGTCTGAGCAGTTGATGAACGAGCTGCGATACGACACGGTCGACATGCGTCCGACCTATGACGCGGCGACTGAAGAACCCGTTGTTCTTCCGGCGAGATATCCTGCATTGCTGGTCAACGGAACACAGGGCATCGCGGTCGGCATGGCAACCAGCATGCCACCGCACAACTTGAACGAAGTCACCAAAGCGTGTGTGCATCTGATCGACAACCCGAAAGCCACTGTCGCTCAATTGTTGAAGTACATCAAAGGGCCGGACTTTCCTCTTGGCGGACGTATCGTCACAGAGCGTGCTGACATTCGGAAGGCTTACGAGACCGGCAAAGGAGCGTTCAAGACTCGCGGTGAATGGCGATTCGACAAAGAAGGCAAACGCGAAGTCAAGAATCGGATGGTGATCTATTCGGTTCCTTATGGTGTTTCTACCGGACCGCTGCTTTCTGAAATTGGCGAACTCATCGAAGCACGGAAGCTGCCGCAGCTAACCAGTGTCAACGACGAAACCAGCGAAGAGAACGGCCTGCGTATTGCTTTGGAAGTAAAATCCGGCAGCGATGCAGAAGCCGTGATGGCTTATCTGTATCGACACACTTCGCTGGAACAGAACTTCAGCTACAACGCAACGGCTCTGGTACCGGACGAACGCGGATCGGTGGTGCCTCGAGTATTGAGCCTTACTGAGCTTCTGCAGTATTTTCTGGACTTCCGCTTCGAAACGGTACGCCGACGACTCGAATACCAGTTAGAACAACTTCGCAAACGCATCCACATCCTTAATGGATTCGCGATCATTTTTGACGGGCTCGATGTCGCCCTGAAGATTATTCGCGCGAGCAGCGGAAAAAAGGATGCCGCTGTTAAGCTGATGAAGAAGTTCCCTCTGGACGAAATTCAGACGGAGGCAATACTCGAACTCGCGTTGTATAAAATTTCTCAGCTGGAAATCGACAACATTCGCGTTGAGCTCAAAGAGAAGAAAGCAGCTGCTGCAAAGATTGAAAAACTGCTGAAGTCGAAAACAGGCATGTGGAAGATGATCAAGACCGAATTGGTCGAGGTTGCTTCGGAATTTGGTGACAAACGGCGCAGTCAGTTTGGATCTTCGGAAGAAATCGTCGAGTTTGATGCCTCGGCGTATATTGTCAAAGAGAATACCAACGTGGTCGCCACCACCGATGGCTGGGTTAAACGCGTTAATTCTTTGGCGAGCATTGCGAAAACGCGAGTTCGTGACGGTGACGCTGTGCTGAACGTCGTTCCCGGCAGCACGATCGACAACTGCGTCTTCTTCAGCTCGGACGGTGTGGCTTTCACGATCCCGATCGACCAGCTTCCCGTTTCCTCAGGTTACGGTGAACCAGTTGCCAAACACGCGAAGTTGGGAGACGGTGCGTCGATCGTCTGGACACTCACTACCGATCAACGTTTTGTAGAGGCCGTCGATGATGATTCAGAGGAGTGGGGACCCCTGCTGCTGGTTGTCACAAAGCAGGGGCAGGTGCTCACCATTCCGTATCATGCGTTTCGCACACCGAGTACTAAATCCGGAAGAAAGTACTGTCGCTTACGTGCGGGAGACGAAGTCGTCTATTGCGATCTCATTTCCGATGCGGAAACCATGTTTCTGGCCTCGCAAAACGGAAGAGTGCTTCACTTCTCGCTCGACGACATCCCAATGCTGACAAACGCAGGTAAGGGCGTGCGTGGAATAAAACTGGAGTCAGGCGACGAAGTTCTGGGAGCCGTTCAACTGGCACGGCCAAGCGACTGTCTAAGAGTGGTGAACTCGAATGGAAAAGAACTGGCGTTCGGCCAGCAAAAATACCAGGTGACGTCGCGCGGCGGTCGCGGAGTGCTGACAAGCAAGCGAGCCAAATTCGACAATATCGTCAAACCAGAGATTGCTTTAGTCGATTGGTCGGAGCTGGAGGAAGAGGAATAGGTGAAGGCTTAGTAACAGCGAACGCGGCGCCAAATCGCTGAGGTGAATCTCCTGCCACAATGATGGCATCGGAACACCCGGCGTAGACACAGTGCCCAAAGGACCTTTCGCCATCGGGTGGAGGTGCGGGTGCAACTGCCGTAAGTGTTGCAATTGGGGCACTCAATCATATTAACTTAGCAAGACAAGGCGATATGAGTTGCATTGAGAGATGTGTACAAATGTACATGATGTTCATTGTAGTGCAACAAAGTCGAGATAGCTTTTCAAAGAACTCCGGAGTTGTTGCTGGAAATCAGCATTGCCCGGAAGCACAAGGCGATATTCGCCGCAGGACACACGGTTAGCGACCTATGAGTACCGCTTCGAAGAGCAAATATACTGGCAGTGACATTGAAGTTCTGGAAGGATTGGAACCCGTCCGGAAGCGGCCATCGATGTACATCGGGGGCGTGGATTCACGAGGCCTGCATCATCTTTTGTGGGAAGTTGTCGACAACTCGGTCGACGAATTTCTCGCGAAAGAATGCACGCGCATTGTGGTAACGCTGCACAAAGACGGTTGCAGCTGTTCTGTTTCTGATGACGGCCGCGGGATACCGGTGGACAAGCATCCGAAGATGAAGAAGTCATCATTGGAGGTGATTTTGACCACACTGCACGCCGGTGGAAAATTCAGCGACAAAAACTATGCCCGCAGTGGTGGTTTGCACGGTGTTGGATCTTCTGTGGTGAATGCCCTGTCAACAAAGATGACCGCGACAATCAATCGTGATGGCCACCAGTGGGCTCAAACGTATCGTCGTGGAAAACCCACGGGCCCCGTCAAAAAGGTGAAGCCATTTCGTGGACACGGCACCACGATCTACTTTGAACCAGACGACACCATCTTCCGTCGCACTCAGTTCAACGCAGAAACGATTCGCCAGCATTTGGAAGACGTTTCGTATATTCACGGCGGGCTTACGATCGTCTTTAAGGACGAACAAAAGGGGGAAACTCACGAACTCAGTCACCCGGACGGCATCGCGGCTTATATTGAAAAGGTGATTCAGGAGAGTGGCAAACGGCCTGTTCACGAACAGATGTTCGCTGTGGATCGTGACGACAAGACGGCTCGAGTGGAAGTCGTTCTAAAATGGACCGAAAGCACAGACGAACATATCCGCAGTTATGTGAATGGTATCCGCACACATG
>CAYZYB010000196.1:0-7588 GCA_964481505.1 uncultured Planctomycetaceae bacterium
ACTTTGGATCCTGCCTCAGTCTGTCGATCCATGGGGCCATCCGCACAAATGTCGCTGACGCATTGTCATGCCCGATGGCACTGTCACAGATTCAGGCGTCTACTCGCTCAGCGAAGACGGTGTTAGTGCCAGCAATGGAGACGACTCAGACGATCTGAATTCATGGGACGACCAATGTTATGATTTCTATCGTCACCGTGACAGGATACGGTATTACAAAAGCCCATTCATTGCTGGCATCCCTCGGGCGATAGGCCTTGGCATCATGTTTCGCCATCTCTCATCAACTGCGCGTCTTAGTCGCTCGAACAGGCAAGTCGCCGATTGATTCTAACGTCCCGTGCGACAGCATTGGTTTTGATGGAGGACTTCGTGAGGTGTTTTTGTTCCGATTGACTGTCCGGGATCTTTCATGTTCAATCGTGACTCACAGGACGACACTCAGCGCCAGGCTTGCAGGCAAAGTGTACGTTTGAGCCATCCGACTACTCGCTCCGCTAGACAGATTGAGTCATTCATGCCTGTTAGCCACTTTGAATTTACTTTGAACTCCGTCTTCGCATTCTGTGCTCTACTGGTCGCCAGCATGGCAGAGGCAACCGCGCAAGGGACCGCTCCAGCGCCACGCATGCCGAAGGCGGAAAGGCCAGCATGGCTGGATGGCTCGGGTGAAGACATGCGGATGCGTGTCAGCGGAAGTGTGTTGTTCGAAGATGGTAAACCCGCGAGTGACTTCGAAATCCTGGCAACGCAGGAAATTGGTGACGAAAGCCGGAATCTCGCGATTGTGGCTGAGGGCAACCGATTCTCATTTTGGGTCCCGGTGGGAGAATTGCGCTGGTTTCGAGTCTCAGTGACCGCAGCAACACTGGACGGGGAACTGGTTGGCCGACGCACCATTGCAGAGTTTCAGCTTCGACAGGCTGCCGTTGAAGGCATAGAGCTCACTCTGCGGAAATTCCAGCGTTCTGTGTCTGTGACCGTGCTGGACCAGGAGGCTCCGGTTCCCAGTGCAATCGTGACCGCACGGCTGCAGACCGGCGACGAATTGACTGCCGTGGCCAACGCGGATGGCGTGGCCGTACTTCGAATGATGAATCGCGATCGTCTGGCTCAGTTGACCGCAAGGATGGCGGACCTGCGGATTGGCGGCTTCACATTTTATCGAGATCCGCCGCGTGATACTGCCGGAAGCCAATTCACTGTTGAGCTGGAGGCGTGTCATCGGCAAACCGTACGACTGGTAGATGTGGAAAGCGAAACGCCAATTCCCAATCTGAGTTTTCTGTTGACGGTGGGGACCGGGCCACCCAACTATCAATTTGTCGGCAAAACGCCGGATTCACAACTCACGACCGATCATGCCGGTGAGGCAGTGCATCGCTGGTTTCCCAATTGGAAACAACACACTTCGTACGTTTCCGTGTTCAGCAAGCACTGGGTAACAGCAGGTCGCTTCCGGATAGACGACGGTGTCATCGTCTTTCCACTAAAACGAAGCAAATTCGACAAGCGAAAACGCGTTGCCGGACGCATCGAATCGGCAAAGCACAATCCTGCTGGTATCTGTGTTGCAATCAGTTCTTTTCAGGGTGAAGCGGAGAACACAACGGATAGCATGCGGGCAGTGGCGGACGAGAATGGTGTTTTCGAAGCCAATTACCTGCCGGGGGCCACCTATTGCTTTGCCGTTCAGGACGAACGGGTTGTCAGCAAACTCATCGACTTAATTCCCTGGGATGCCGACGCAAAAAAAATTGCTGTACCAGTTTTGGCACTGGAAGATGGGCAGTTGGTCGAGGTGAGCGTGACATCCGGGCCACGGAAGCGGCCGATCCCGTACCATTTTGTTCAAATGGAAACAGAACATAACTATTCGTGGATAGAAAACGGCGAAGAGCAATTCGGTGGCGGGTCAAGACGCTGGTGGGTCGTGACGAACAAATATGGCAGAGCGTTTACCTACGCTCTGGGCGGTCAGCAAGTTCAGGGCTCTGTCTATTCGCCGGAATGGCGAGCTAAAAAGAAGATTGAGGTTAGGAAGGAAAGTACGAACCGGCTCCGGATTCATCGCGAAGTCGACGCCCCGAGAAAGGTTTTTGGGCGATTGATTCCTCCCCCAAATGTTGACTGTGTTTTGGCAGATGCACTAATTCAGATTGGGGCGGTTGATGGGGAAACCAAAGAACGCATGTCCGTGACTGCGAACGTTGACGGCACGTATTCCTTTGATTCGCAATCTCTGCGGGTGGGAATTTTTGTTCGAACGAAAGACGGCAAAGCGGCGGCGGGGGCAATGCATCTGGATCTCGATGAACCGGCTGACGTTCAGCTATTCCCCACGGTTGATTTTCATGGTCAACTATTGGACGACAATGGCGAGCCCGTCGCCTCACATCGTATGTTTGCGATTGTGCGAGTCTACGGAGAACGGAAAGCCAATGTGGGGTTCGGAACGTTCACCAATTCGCAACCGATCGAAACCACGACAGCTGCAAACGGTCACTTTACGCTCCGAAACCTTCCGCCCGATGTCGAATTCCTCATCGAAGCAGCTGCATCGGACGGTTCGAAGACGAGGACGCGCCTCGCGACGCGAAAACTGGCTGTCGACGACGACTCAGAACGCGCTGTTTTCAGGATCGGGCGAAAATAGAACTTGCCTTGCGGGCGAGATTTCAGGAAACCGAGTGAAGTGAGCAAAGCAAAGGTTCCCTCAATCCGCCGCTTTTAATTTGCTTACGAATGACAATGCAGGCGACGCGCTTAGCGGAGCTGCAAATTTGCTTCCGCATTCATTTTCCGGCGATTGCGAGTTTGTCTACTGCAGATGTTTTCTGTTTTCGCAGTTCTCGCACGAAGTCACAAAGCCACGAAGGGATTTTGTTGTCCACGCATTCGGCCTTTGTGTCTTCGTGCCTTTGTGCCTTTGTGCGAGTCTCTGATGGAGGAAGTGATATTTTAGCAGGTAGAAGTGTTTGAGGATCCAGTGCAAAATTAGCGGCTCAGCTTCCTGAATATTTGAGGCGGCGTTCCTCAATGGCAACCTCGTTGCTGAGCAGACTTGGCGGTTTCACTGCAGGCCAGGAGTACCTACACTGTGCCGCTGTCGTTGTTTTCCGCCGCGAGTTTCAATATCACCTTTCCTGATTCATGCCTGACTGGCCCTTGATATCGCTGCTTCTTGCGCTGTGTGTGGGGGGAGTTGTGGGGTTTTTGTCGGGTTTGTTTGGTGTTGGAGGTGGATTTTTGTTGGTGCCGTTTTTGAATGCGGCGCTGGGGATTCCGATGACCTTCGCGGTCGGTTCGACAGCCTGCTACACCATCGGTCCGGCCACTGCTGCCTTGTTGGCCAAGAAGCCGACAGCTGGCTTTATCGAGCTTCCGTTGATTCTTGCGGGCGGATTGTTTGTCGGCGTTTGGGCGGGCACGCAGTCACTTGCTGCTTTAAAAGTCATGGAAACCGTGACGCTGCTGGGGCGATGTCTTCCCGCCGTCGATCTGCTGGTTCTGTCGTGCTATGCCGTCTTGATGACGGGGATCTCGACGACATCGCTGATTGATGCTTACCGGTCGAATTCGTCGACGGGAGTGCGTCGGCACGGTCTGTTTACTCGGATTGCACTCAGGCCGAACGCCGTCATTCCAGATCTTAGTCCCGCTCAGCATTCGATCCCGCTACTGGCGTGGACCGGGGTTGCTGTCGGTTTTTTGTCCGGTTTTCTGGGCATGAGCGGCGGGTTAGTGCTTGTGCCAGCAGCCGTGTATCTGCTTGGCCTTCGAGTTCACGCGGCGACGACTGTTACGGTCGTTGTGGTCTGGATCGTGTCTGTGCAGTCGACCGTAATGCATGCGGTACACGGTCACGTTCAACTGCCACTGGTGGCGGCGTTGCTGCTTTCAGGGACGATCGGAGCGAGCGTGGGAGCACAGTTTGGCAAAAAGTTGCCGGCATCACGACTGAAACTGGGATTTGGATTGCTGGTTTTGGTCTCAGCGGGAATCGTGTTTGCTAAACTGTACAACTTGTGGCAATCTGCTGCCTGAAGTGGGGCGGGGCGCCAGTCGGTGCGAGCCTACACTTGGGAATGCTCCGTTGTCGGTCTGGACAGACGTTTGTTCTGTGCAGGCACACGTTATTTCAAACGAACGAATTCACGCCGCGCAACTTGAGTGCTGTTTGCACGCTGACAACTCTGGAAATTTATCAACTCGAAGATGACGATCGACTTTCAAAATTGCCTTGTTGAATATGCAAAACATGGTGTGCAGTTTTCTTATCCGGACATCTGGGAAATTGATGAGCAGTTGGATGGAACGGATATCGTGATTACCGTTTCGTCCGTCGGCACGTGTTTCTGGACGCTGCGAATTCTTCATGGATCGCCACCGCCACCTCAGGCAGTGGAATCGTGCGTCGAAGCGTTCAAAGACGAATACGAAGACGTTGAAGTAACCGAACCCGATTGTGCGGTCGCGGAAATGCCGGCTTATTCGCGCGATCTTGAATTCGTCTGCATGGAATTGACGAACACTGCGGCCCTTCGCAGTGTCCGCACGACGGACTTCACGCTGCTTGTCTGGTGGCAGGGGACCGATCACGAACTCGAAGAATGCCGCGTCATGCTGGATCACATGACAGATTCGATCCGCGCGGTCACATTGATAGACTGAACTCCCGATGCCCGTTGTTAATCATCCCAGCCCCGAAGCGTTTCGCGACTACAGCCAGCAGGCTCGCTTCGTGCCCGTGTTCCGGCAACTCACGGCCGATACACTCACCCCCGTCACCGCTTATCAAAGATTGAGTGACGGGCCGTGGTCGTTTTTGTTTGAAAGCGTTGTCGGTGGAGAAAAAATTGGCCGCTACAGCTTTGTTGGCAGCGGTCCGTTTTTGTCAATGACTTCCTGGGATAAGCGCGTTCAGTTACGAACCGCAGGTGGCGAGCTGAAAGAATGGGACAGCGAAGATCCGTTGAAAGATCTGGACGCATTGCTGGCCGATTATCAGTCGGTCGCTGTGCCAGGGTTGCCGCGATTTTGTGGGGGAGCCGTCGGATTCGCTGGCTATGACGTCATTCGGTACACCGAACATCTTCCGGATGTTCCCGAAGACGATCGCAAGCTGCCGGACATGTGTTTTGCGTTGTATGACAGCATGGTTGTCTTCGACCACATTCGCAAAGCGGTGCTTGTGGTTGCTCTTGCAGACACAAACAGCGGAACACCAGACCAGGCTCGTGCGGCTGCGGAAGAAAAACTGGAAGTGCTCTGCGCAAAACTCGCGACCAGTGAAGACTCTGTGCAGCTGACGGACATCGACCTGACCAGCGAAGAAGAACTTGAAACGGAATCCAACTTCACACTGGCGAAGTTCACAGATTCCGTCGAAAAATGTCGGGAGTACATTAAGGCTGGCGATATCTTTCAGGTTGTGTTTAGTCAGCGACTGAAATACGAAAGCGAAGCAAAACCGCTGGACGTTTATCGCTCCCTGCGGATGGTCAACCCGAGTCCGTTTATGTTTCTGCTGCAGACGCCGGAAATGCATTTGGTTGGTAGTTCTCCGGAGATCATGGTTCGTGTTGAAGACGGTGAAACTACAATTCGGCCACTCGCGGGAACTCGGCGACGCGGTCGCACAGAACAGGAAGACAGGGAACTCGCTGAAGAGCTGCTTGCCGATCCGAAAGAGCGAGCAGAACACGTGATGCTTATCGACCTGGCTCGCAACGACGTCGGTCGCGTGGCCAAATTCGGCACGGTCGAACTGAACGACGTCATGACCGTCGAACGTTACAGCCACGTGATGCACATTACGTCAAACGTGATCGGTCAACTGGAAGATGATCTGACAGCTGTCGAAGCGCTGCGAGCCGGATTGCCGGCAGGAACCGTGTCCGGTGCTCCCAAAGTTCGCGCGATGGAAGTGATCGACGAAATCGAACCGCACAAACGCGGTCCATATGGAGGGGCCGTTGGCTACATCGACTTCACTGGCAACATGGACACCTGCATCGCTCTCAGAACGCTGGTTATGCGCGAAGGTGTGATCTACGTTCAGGCGGGAGCTGGCATTGTGGCCGATAGCGTTCCGGAACTCGAATACAAAGAAACCCTCAACAAAGCTCGCGCACTGTTGAAGGCCATTCACATCGCCGAAGCTCAGCTTTCTGATAGATGATTACTTCCTGGGGCAATTTAAGAGGACACAACGAACAGCGAGATCTGTTTCGTCGTTCTCTGCAGCGCGGTCGGCTGTCACATGCGTACGTTTTGGCGGGGCCGGAAGGAATCGGCAAACGTCAGTTCGCACGGCTTCTGGCTCAATCCGTTTTTTGTCGCAATCACGAATTGGAAGAGCTGGAAGTCTGCGGCGAATGTCGAGCGTGTCGAAGTTTCCACGCGAACACCTGGCCCGATTACATTGAGGTTGGTGTTCCGTCCGGCAAAAACGTGATACCGATTGCGTCGATCGTCGGTGAAGACAGCAAACGCGGGCGTGAAGGATTGTGCTATGAATTGTCGATGTCTCCGCAGGCTTCGGATCGACGTGTCGCAGTCATCAACGATGCCGCGAAAATGACGCCTGAAGGTGCGAACGCACTTCTGAAAACGCTGGAAGAACCGCCTGCTGATTCGTTAATCCTGCTGATCTGCGACAATCCGGATACGCTGTTGCCGACAATTCGGTCTCGCTGTCAAATCGTGCGGTACTTTCCATTGCCTGCGACTGACGTCGAACAGATTCTGCTGTCCGAAGAAATGCTGGAAAGCGAAGAGGATGCGAAATCCGTCGCTTTGCTCTGCGAAGGCAGTCTCGAAACTGCGCGGCAACTACTTAGCCCGGAATTGCGGAAGCTGAAATCATCGGTCGCGAAGCACCTGCAGCAAATGGATGCCATGAAGCCGATGCAGGTTTCGTCGGCTGTGGTGAGTGGGATCGAAGAGATGTCGTCGAGCACTGCAGAACAACGGCAGAACGCTCAGTGGTTGCTGCGATTTGCCGCAGACGCAATCCGCGATCGTTTGCTCGGAATTTCGAAGGGTGATCTGTCCGATCCACTGACGCAACGACTGGGCGCGCGTAACGGTGTCGATCTGTTGTCGCCATTGCTGGAACGTACCGTCCTGGCATCTCGGCAGATTGATGGAGCGTCGCCGGTGAAGTTGGTTTTGGAAGCGCTCTTCGACGATGTGGCTCGCACATTTCGTACGGCGATGAAACGTTAAGTGTTGTAAAAGGTTAAGACGAAGACGATGCAGGAACACGAAGTGTTTGCCGCCGTGGGGGACGATGGGTTTCAACGGTTAGTCGCTGCGTTCTACCAGCAGGTTCCGGACGACGATATCCTCGGACCGATGTATCCGGCGGATGATCTTGCTGGCGCCGAAGAGCGTTTGCGAGGTTTCCTGATCTATCGATTCGGTGGACCTCAAACATACATCGAACAACGCGGCAACCCGATGCTACGTGCTCGGCACGTACCGTTTCATATCAACGAAGCCGCTCGAGATCGTTGGGTGCAGTTGATGGACAGCGCCTTTGCATCGGCCGCTCTGCCGGATGAAGCAGTCAGTGTGATGA
>CAYZYB010000197.1:0-7554 GCA_964481505.1 uncultured Planctomycetaceae bacterium
GTGCAGCAAAGCGTCGTAAGTGGGGGAACTGGGTCGCTGCCGAAAACCACTGGGCGTAAAAAAAGCCCGGCGAAACCGGGCTTTGCGAAGCCTTGCGACAAACCGCTCAGGCCTCAAGTGGAGGATAAGGGACTTGAACCCATGACCTTCTGGCTGCCAGCCAGACGCTCTCCCAACTGAGCTAATCCCCCGCACAGTTCGAAACTTTCGTCTCTATTTGCGAACGCTACCACCCGGTTTCGCGGGTGTCAAGCTGTTTGGCTGTTCAGAACAGCTGTATCTCGCCACTGGACACGTCGGGATTGCCGGTGGTTCGGGTAACTGGCAATCCGCAGCGTTTTCCGGCGGTTGTGCTGACTGATTCTCGGGATTTTGGAAATCTGGATCAGAATTCTGAAGAAGACAACCGGCGTCAGCGGTGTCCTCTGTAGCGAAGGAAAACTCGTGGTCAAAAATCTGACCGCGGTTCTCAACCTAAAACGGACTAAAATGGCACTGACGGATAAGTCGTGACTGTGCGAGACCAACTCGAAAACATCTATCGATCGCATCGGCAGGGACTGTTTTCTCTGGCGATGTCGATCACGGGGTGTCGCCAACTTGCGGAAGATGCCATTCAGTCGGCATTTGAGAAACTGTGTCGGTCGGCAGCATCCCCCAACGGTGACATCGTCGGATATGTGTTCGCGTCCATTCGAAATTCAGCTCGGGACGCAGTGGCTTCACGTAAGCGTACCAACGGGCTTCGGCAATCGATTTTCGATGAAGCCCCGCCGAATAGTATCTCTCACATCAACCTGGAAGACAACGTTCTAACGGAGGAGCGTGATCGCATCCTGCGCGGTGCCGTGCAAGCTCTAAATGACGACGCTCGAGAAGTTGTTGTCATGAAGATCTTTGCGGGGCTGACGTTTGATGCCATCAGTGAAGTCCTTAATGAACCTGCAAAGACTGTTGCAACACGATACCGTCGGGCGATCATTAAACTGGAAGAAAAACTGCGAGGTCAATTATGACTCAATCACGAATGGAAAACCTACTGCAGCAAATGGCGTTGAGAAATCCGTCTGCGGAATTGGATGACCGAGTCCTGGATCAGATAACCAGCGGCAACACAAAGGCGGCGCCGATAACGAATGCGTTGCAGCATCGCTCGTGGGGCCTGCTGACGACTGTAGCCATAGCGTGTCTGACAGTCGGTCTTGTCGCGGGCTACAGCTTAGCAGGTGCAACACCGGTTGAAGCCAATGGCAATGCCGCGTCGAGTGTGGATGAAACCACTGTCGTTGAGACAATTGAAGAGACAACGTCGGACAGACCATTCGAAGTGATCGTCGAATCGAATGCCAATTCGGACAGACTAATTGAGGAGCAAGGTGTGCACAGTGCGATCGCAGCGGCCGTGAAAAACCGAATGGCCCAAATCGAACCAGAACTTTTGCGCGGCCCAAATGTATCGATCGTTTGCGCGTCAAAACACACTACGAATTCTCATGAAATGAAAGGGAAATGCCTGACTTGCCACAGTGGAATTGCCTCCGCTGAATCAGCATTTCGCACAACTCACACCACACACCCCAGTTTCGCGACGTGCATGTGGTGCCACATCACCGAAGAATCGATGGCTCCCCTGAGGTGAATAGCCCCTGAGGAATTGACGGCGTCCCACTGCTATTGAACGAGAATCCAATCAACCGCGGCTGTCGCTGTATCCAGTCGGCCATCGGCAGAATCAACAAGATCGGAAGCGTTGACGTTGGCCGATGCGTAAGCCGTTTCGATGATCGCAGGGGTCGTCGCTTCTCCGCCAATCCAAAGCTTGTTCGGCGCGGAAAGCGAAAGCAATGTCGCTATGTCACCGTACTTTACGGCACCTGGGAGGAAGTCGGCGTGTTTCCAATCTGTCAACGCTTCAAATCGAAAGCCGCCGGTATCAATTGCAGTTGCGGTGAATGCCGATCCAGCAATCGCTCGAGCAGCCGCGAGCAGCGGGCCGCCACCGTTCACGCCAATGGCGTGCACTGCTTTAGGGCTGTGCTCATCACCATTAACCCATGCGGTAACAGTGAGGATGTCGTGAACTCGACGCGCGAACAGCGTTTCGTTGTAGCAGTACGTGTAGCCGGCGAACTGTCGAGGATTCTTCACCGTTGGGTTCTCAGTCAGTGTTGTGCCGTCCGTCGTGAATTCGCCCTGACCAAACAGGTCGACGCCAACAACCGAATACCCTGCGTCAACAAGTCGCTGCAGATCGGAATGGATTTCGCCGTTCGGAAACATGCCTGCCTTGCCCTGCCCGTCAATCCACAGAATGACCTTCTGATTCCAGTCGACCGATTTTGGATAAACCGAAATAATCGGCAATTGCTCGTCCTTCGTCGTGAGTGTCAGGACGTCGCCGAATTCCAGATATCCGGCTCGCGCTTCTTTCCAGCCTTTCTTCCGCTGGACGTCTTCGGATTTCGGCAGTTCGCGGCCAATGATTGTTTCCCAGGCAGATCGAACAGTGGACAGATAATTCTGCACGTTTGTATTGCCGATGGGCGCGTGATCGAACAGTGCTTTTCGGTCGCGACCGTCGAGTTGTTTCAACAGCTTCCGTTCGTAGTCGTCGCCACCAACAGGAGCCGGATGCTCATTGTTCCAAACGGTGTATTCTTCTTCGGTGAGCGGCTCCCAGTCTGCTTCAATGATCGGCTCTTTGATCCCCAGATCGAGATGTTTGTTCATCCAGGAATACATGATGCCGCGAGTCACAGCGTTGTAGTTATGCGGAAATTGCAGCATTTCTTCGCAATACACGTCATCGGGAACTCCCAGCATCGAGTACAACTGTTTCAGTTCCGGGTAGCCCTTTGTCATCATCTCCTTCGTCCAGTCGTTGGCGGCCGTCATTGCCTGTGGACGCGGAGCGAACAGCGCGGCCAGTTCTACGTTACCAGTCCCGACTCGCAACAGGCTACAGTTCTCGCAAGTGCAACCGCCCTGCATGCTGGTCGACACCATGCCGTTCGGAAAACCGGCGATGTGCCGATCGTCGATGGCTCCCAGCAGGATCGTTTGCGTGCCGCCGCCACTGCCGCCCGTCACGGCCAGACGCGATGCGTCGACGTCCGGAAGACTGGCAAGAAAGTCGAGAGCTCGCACACCATTCCAGGTTTGCAAACCCAGAATGCTGTGCAAGCGCGATTCGGCCTGAGCACTGTAGAAGCCCCAGCCGTCGCTGGTTTCGAACTTCGGGCGGCGTTTGGCATAGCGGTGAGCCAGCTCGCGCGACACCTGCTGGCTGTCGACGTATCCCATCATGTCAAAGATGAACGTCACAACTCCCATTCGGGCCAACTGAGCACACCGGGCGAGTTTCGGGAAACGGCCGGACTTTTCGTGAAGCTCAGCACCAGCTTCGATCAGCGTGGCCAGCTTATCTTTGCCGTAGTCCTGCTGCCGACCTCCGTGACCGTGAGGAGAAAGAACGGCCGGACGTTTGGCGACCGCCCTGCCCTCGGGACGAAACAAAAGACCGCTGACAAAATGTCCAGGCAGACTTTCGAAGTACACCTTTTCGACCGTAAAGCCATCACGCAGAACTTTGCCGTGAATCACGGCGTTCAGTGGAGTCTTTTCCGGCATGGGCCACAACCCAGTGGACACAAGGACACGCTGCTTGAGTTGCGACTGTCGTTGTTCCCATTCAACCTTCGATGCGGGAACTTCAAACGGGAAGTAGGCATTCAGATCCTTCGGTTCCTGCAGACGCACGTCGTTCGGCTGCTGACCGACGTCGAACACACGGCGGTCGGCACCGTCTGCCAAAGTCGTCGCAGAATTCAGAAATCCCGCTGGCAAAACGACAAACAGACTGAGAAGTGTGTTTCGGCGAAGAACAGAGATTCGATTCATGGCGGGAGTCTCAGAATCAGGAGGGACGTTGCCGGTTCGGCGGCGGAAGAAAGTCGGTACCGTCAATGGTTACGTAATCGCTACAAATTGCATAGTGACAGCAGTTGAAGCCCGCCAAATTCACTGACAGAACACCATTGAATCGCGTTGATCAGTGCTTGAAATTCTGTACTTCGGGTTCGAATCCCGACATCGGCGCGGTTCGGACGAGTCGCGAATGGCTTTCGCGTGACTGCTTCATATAATTCGAGGAATCCCACCCACCGCAACTGCCGAAGGCCTTCATCGGTCTCTTCAGCAGCCTATCGGCCAGTCTGGCCAAACAACCCGACAAATTCCCGGGCGCCGTTTTCCGGACCCATCAGATAACAGTGCGTCCATGTGGACAACTTTCAATTCTCAACAAACCAACCAGCCCACCGACGGGCTCTGCACGAAGAACGAAGCCATCTTGCGTCCTTTCCCTCAACATCGTTTCCGGACTTCACTTGCATTGCTCCTGCTGGCAGGTTGCCAGGGGGCGGAAGACAGCCGTGAATACGTGGTGCCCATTGAAAACGAAAAGATCTACACGAGCGATCTGCTGAAGGATCAGTTTGGAGCAATCCCGTTCGACTGGAAGACTCCCGACACCTGGGTCATCGCTGACAACGATCAGTTCAGCAAGATTGCCTGGCAGGTTGGCCTCAAGGGTGACGAAGCTCGGATCACGTTGAGTGAACAACCTCTCGCGGTTGGCTTGATGCCCCAACTAACGCGGTGGCGAGGGCAGCTCGGCATTGAATTGGGGCCCAAAGATGACCCCATGGCAAATACCGAAACCATAAAGCTTGCAAGTGGCAGCGCCACCTACGTGGATTTCCAAGGCACAGAAACAAGATTTCTGGGACTCATGGTTCCCGAGGGCGATAAGCTGTGGATTTTCAAACTCCGTGGCAACAATGAAGTGGTAGAACAGCAACGAGAACAGTTCCGAAAATTCTGTGAGTCTGTAAAAATCCCGTAGGTGTGAGCAACGACCAGCAGGAAGAAGGCGGGGCAACCGCTTTCAGCTCTCCGCCCTCCGCTTTCGAATCGAGATCCGACATGTCAACAACAGCACTTCCTGGCAATCTGTCTCCCAGCGATGACGCAAGCTCGCAAAATGATGCGATCGCCGCGTCTGTTCGGGGATACCTTGAGATTCTCGGTTCGATGAAACTGACGTGCGTTCTGTTTCTGATGGGAATGTTTGTCGTCTTCATCGGCAGTCTTGCCCAGGCACGCCGTGATGTCTGGCTGGTCGTGGGTGAGTACTTTCGCACTTACCTGGCGTGGATTGATGTTGCCGATTTCTTTCCGCCCTCGATGTTCCCGTCGCTGGTGAATTACGACTGGAATTCGCTGGGAATGCTGCGACACATTCCATTCCCTGGCGGATGGACGATCGGCTGGATCATGCTGGCAAATCTTGTGGCCGCTCATATTCTGCGATTCAACATCCGCGCAAAGGGATCTCGCATGAATATGGGGCTCGGCATTATGGCGATCGGCGCCGTCATCACGTTCTTTGTTGTCTGGACGGGCAACGGACAAACGGGCGTTGAGTATGGTGATTCGATTCTGTCGCCACTCAAGATCTGGTACCTCATGCTCGGCATCCTGGGAATCGCGGCCGCGGCTCCGATCGGAGTCGCAGTTAAGGATTCCGGACTTTCAAAACCGGAACGAGTCATGTGGCTTTCGATTGGCTGTGTGCTCGGCGGAGTGCTGCTGTACTTTGTGATCGGTGGAGAAGAAGCTCGACTGAATCTTTCGTCGATGCGAATCCTGTGGCAACTGCTCAAAGGCCTTGCCTGTGCACTGGTGCTGCTGATCGGCTGCACAGCTCTGTTCGAAAAGCGAGGCGGAATTATGCTGATTCATATCGGCGTCGCACTGCTGATGTTCAGCGAACTCCAGGTCGGTTTTTATGCCAAAGAAAACATGCTGGCGCTGCAGGAAGGCCAAAAGCTGTCCTACATGCGAGACACACGTGAAATCGAATTGGCAGTCGTAAGCCGCGAAGACGGCAAAGACCGAGTCGTCGCGATTCCTCAATCTCAAATCATGAAGGCCAGCGACGCGAGCGACCCCGCATACAAGATCATTGACGACGACAAATTGCCGTTCAAGCTGCGAGTCGAAGGGAAGTTCCTGCGAAACTGTCAACTGCGTTCGATCATGCCGGGAGACGACAAACAGGCAACCGCGGGACTTGGAACGTTCGCAATTCCGGTGGAACTGGATCCCGTTACGGGAATGGACGACTCCCACGACATGGGTGCGTTGCGAATCACCATGCTGGATTCCGAAAGCGGCAAAGAAATCGAAACACTGCTGTGTGCTCAGGACGTGAGCGAAATGCGGAGCGTTCCGATTGCCGAACAGGCAACTGTTGGTGGTAAAGACTATCAGTTCTATCTGCGTTTTCAGCGCAACTACAAAGACTACGAAGTCGAATTACTGGACGTCAGCCGCACGAACTATGTGGGCACGTCGACGCCGCGAGACTATCGGTCAAAGATCATCATCCACGACAACAAAACCGGCGACGCCGAAGAATACGCGCTGTGGATGAACAATCCGCTGCGTTACAAAGGCGAAACGTTCTACCAGTCGGGCTACAACGAACTTCCGGATGGAACAGAAATGACAACGCTGTCGGTGGTACGCAACACCGGCTGGATGCTTCCCTACATCGCCTGCATGATTGTCGCCGTCGGCATGTTCGCTCAATTTGGCCTCACACTGGGACGTTACCTGTCACGCTTCGATCGTCCGGAACCAACCTCCGACGGTGAAGGTCCCGACACAACAGGCGACGGCGATAAATCATCAGAGCAATCCGCCCTGCCCGCCGGAATTCGTGCGGCGGCAGCAAGTTCCGCAGACGCCGTTCCTCTGTCTGCAGCGGAACCTGACAAAACAATCTGGCCGGTGGTCGTTCCCGTTCTGATCGTCGCTTTGAGTGCCGGCTGGTTGCTGAGCAAGACTCGCACGCCAAAAGACGACCCGAACGTCATGAACCTCTACAGCTTTGCTCAGGTGCCGGTTGCCTGGAAAGGGCGAGCCCAGCCAATCGATTCGTTTGCCCGAACAGAATTGTTGATGACGTCGCACAAGTCAACGTTTAAGGGCGAACTGTCGGAAGCAGAACTCAACGATCCCAAAACCCGAGAGAATTTGATCACGACGATCACCAAATACTGGCCGTCTGTAAAGGAAGACGACCTCGAAGACTTTAACGGCAACTACAACGAATGGATTGAACGTGTCATGAAGCTGACGGCTTCCGGACGCGAAGCCGTGGAAGAACGATTACGTGGCAAAATGATCGGTCGCATGTCGGCGGTCCGCTGGTTCCTCGACGTTGTCGCTCGACCGGAAGAAGCACGCCGACATCGCATCATCAAGATCGATGATGACCAGGTGCTGTCTCTGCTCGACCTCGAAAAACGCGAAGGGCTGGCCTACAGCGTCGAAGAAATCCAGGAAAACCTCAGCGAGCTGGAAACGATCAATCGCGAAGGGCTGAAGTTGGAAATGGCCGAGCAGCAGCATCGCATGAGCCAACTGCAACGCCGCGTTGTGGCGTTGTTCAGAACGGTAAGTCGCGTTGATTCGATGCAGAAC
>CAYZYB010000198.1:0-7550 GCA_964481505.1 uncultured Planctomycetaceae bacterium
AATTCTGTAGTCGCAGTTGTGCTTGTTTCCAAGCATCAATATGAGTATCCCAACCTGCACCGAGTAGCTGAGCGCATCCGGTAGCGTTGAACACTTGTCGCTGAGCTTCAAGAGAGGCTAATGCCCCAACACATCCTGCTGCGTGCCCGCAACGTATGTAGCGGTACATGTCGCACCTCCAATTGCGATTTGGTGGTGCAGCAGCCTTTGGGTTACAGGTACACCCACCAGCTAAAGCTTCATGAGTCTTGTAGGTAGCCCAAGCAGAAAGACAAACCAGTTTTAAGGACGCTTTTGCTGCATCCGTCATTGCATCTACGGCGTCTTGCAATGCGCGATCCAGAGCTGCTGCACATGCAGGGTCCGACATACACGCCGCTACCGTTGCCGCTCCTGCCGCAGCGAGAAGTGCTTCTATTTCGGCCGCTGTGAGTACCGCTGCAGCCGTCAAGACGATGACTGCGTGACCGCTCGGGTCAACATTTGACATACCAAAATAATTCGCGTAACCATTTGGCCCGTCGGCATGTTCAAGAGGATCTCGTCCCAGAAACTTACCAAGACCCGAATCATAATATCTCGCTCTGAAGTAATAGACACCAGTCTCGAAGCTATACCGTCTGCCAGGGTACGTGTATGAATTGCCGACATCGCTCCCATTAGGCAAAAGTAAGAGTTCAGGCGACAAAACATGAACGTTGCCATAAGGATCGTACGCGTAATGCTCGACAACGTTCCCATTGACGTTCGTGAGACCCAGAACGCTATACTGTTGGTTGCGATGGTAATAAATGATTCCACCAGTCCCGTCTTTGAGGACTGGCTCATCAACGTACGATCCGTAAACGTACTGTTCCGTCGGTGACATGGGTGATGCACCGAATAAATACTCGGCCTGTACCTGCTGACCAAAGCAAACGAAAACCGTATTGTTCTTCGAAACTCGCCTACCGATCGCGTCGTAAGTGTAGGTGGCATCGAGCGTGCCGTTGGTGTTGGTGTCGACGGACGTCAGGCGGTTGTCGAAATCCCAGGTCAGTGTGCTGGTGTCTGTCGGGTTGAGGGAACTGGGTTTGCTGGTCACGTTGCCTTTCACGTCGTGCGTGACGGTGGCTGAGGCAACCGTGGTGACTTCATGAGCCGGGCCGTGGGTTCGGGTTTGAACGGTTCCGTTTTCGGTGAAGGTATTCCAGTCCCCTTCGGCCGACAGGTTCCATGCCTGAGACAACGTGCCTCGGTTATAGTTGATCAGACGATCTTCGGCGTCGTAGCCGTCGTTTGAGGGAGCTCCGGGGGCGGTGGTGAAACTGTAACCGTCGAGCGGGCCGGTGATGGTTTCCGCCGTCTTGTTTTTGTTGGCGTCCCACGTATAGCTGTAGCTGCCGAGATCGGAATTGCTGAAGGCGATGGTGTTCAGCGTGTTGTCGGTGTTGTACGTTCGAGTTTCCGAAATGCCGTTACCAAGCGTCGTGGTCACCAGACGACCGCCGGGATCGTACGCACGAGTATCCACAACCGTGCCATCGTAATTCAGCTGGTGCAGCTTGCTGCGGTCGGTGTAACTGCGAGTCTGAATTTTTCCGTTCGGGTAAGTCAACTGATTTTGCAGTCCCGCCAAGTTGTAAGAAACGGACGTCGTGTAAGTCTGGCCTCCGACCGTCAGCGATTCACTGTCCTTTCGACCAGCGTCATCATAATCCATTCCGCAACTGTTGCTATACCGACCACTGACGGCCGTCAACATTCGGGACGCTCGATCGTACGTGAACGTGCCACTGTCGCTGATGGCTCCGCCCAAACCGCCAGCCGCCGTACGGTAATCCCGTGAAAGCAACCGCCCGGCCAGGTCGTAGCTGAAGGTCTGGGTGTCTCCTGCCTGATCGGTGCAGACGCTGCGGCGATTGATGGCGTCGTAGCTGCATTCGGTAACTCCGTAGCCAGCGGTTCCCACGGCGGAACCTGCGACGTGGTCCGGGTAGGTGGTCTTCACTTTGAGGTTGCGGTCGTCGTATTCGTACGTCGTGACCTGGAATTCAGCATCGGTAATCGACAGCTGATTGCCGCTGGCGTCGTAGGTGAACTGATTCGTTCCCCCCAGACGATTCGTGGTAAGAATGTTGTTGGCTCGAGCATCATAAACTGAAACGGTGTTGTTACCCTTGGCATCAATCGTCTGCACCTGCTGGCCCGCTTTGTCGTAGACAGATTGTGTCACGCTGCCGACCGTATCTGTACGGGATTTGTTTCGATTCAGTTCATCGAAAACAGCATCATGGCCGACGTTGTTGGGGTCACGGCTGACGATGGCGTTGCCCGCGGCGTCGTACTGCACGGTGCTGACGAAGTTTTCCTGATCGGCGGATTCCAGCGTGTGCCCCAGCCCGTTGCTGCGGGCTTTGGTGGTGTGGCCCAGTGCGTCTACGCTGATGCTGGCGAGGACAGTTTCGCCACTGGCAAGTTGTTCGGTAGTGTCGTGAACCTGGCAGCTCCATGTAAGCAGATCTCCCTGCTGTTTTCCAAGTTGTGGATCGTGTGGGGCTTGAATGCCACTCATGATTTGACGATTTGAACTATCTGAGATTTGAAAACTGACTTCGTTTTCGGCGTTGATGTTGACGATGGCAGATCCGGGAGAGGTCGCGTCGAAGGTCAAACCGGCTCCGCCCTGAGCGGTAGGTTCGGCCAGTTTGGTTAACGCTACCGTGATGTTGACGTTGAAGGTTCCGCCGAGTGGGTTGGTGACGGTGATTCCCGCCGCGCTGTCGAGGCCGATGCCGTCTGTGAGATCCGCGTCGTGCAGCGTCTGAGTGGTCAGGCCATCGTCGCCGCTGATGCCGTCGAAGCCCGCCATGGGCGGGTTGCTCGCATCGATGATTCCCTGTGGCTGTAGCCAGGTGCAACTGGCGACCCTGCGGCCGAGGGCGTCGTAGCGTTTTGTGGTTTCTTGCAGTGTTTTGGCATCGTCCGGATTCAGCAGCGATGTGTGAGTCGCCACGTCGGCCACGCCCGCGGTGTGAACGACCAACCCACCGTTATCCTGATTGGTGATGGAACCATGGCCCAGTGGATTGGTTGATGCAACACTGTGTCCGCAACAACTGGCATACGTCGTCGTCCAGACTTTTCCGCGTGCATCCGTGCGGCTGGTTTGACGCCCGCTGGTGTCATAAACGTAACTTTCTGTCCCCGCTTCCGGTGTTCCTGGTGCTTCCGTGCGCGTCAGCACGCGGTTGGCTCCATCGTAGGTCATCACTGTGCGACATTTCTCGAAACCGTACGTGTCGTTCGGATCAAAATACCGCGGCGTGCGAACTTCCAGGGCATTGCCTGCCGCGTCGTATGTGGTTTCTGTGATGGCTTCGACATCCGTGCCGACGGCTTTGACTTCACGAATGGCTCGCCCCTGCCCATCAACGATCGTGTCGTGCTGGATGCCGCGTTCGTCGATGACCTGGATCGTGTTGCCGGCGTAGTCCTGAATCATGTCCTTGACGACGTAGTGCGGGTTCAGTTCTGTGTCTCGGACGATGTTCAGCAGTTGCAATCCATTCATCGCTATTGGACTCGGATGGCCGGTCATGTTGCCGTCTTCGTCATACATGTCGTCGTAATCATCTTCGTAGTTGTCGTCCGTCGATGGCTCTGACTGAATGACTTCCGGATAAGCTTCTTTGACGACTCTCACCATCGCTCCATCGGACGCTCGGTATCCGTAATACGTACGACGTCCGTATGGGTCTTCTTCCCAGAATTTCTGGTTGCGAACGTAGCGAATTTTTGATGTTAGAACCTTTCCTGCATAAGGGTACGTCTTTGTTTCGATCACACGCCCGCGATAGTCGTAAGCGTAGTCGGTACGCGAACCATCCCGAATCACTTTGGACGGATCGGAAGTTCCGGGATGATATTCATACGTCGTAATCGACTTTTCGTTGCGATCCGTGATCGGCGTATCGTAGTCAGCCGCACCGTCCAGAATATCCGCGTCCCAGGCGACACCAACAATCGTCTCGATCACGCGACCTGTTTCATCGTAAGTGCGTTCTGTGACAACATTGCGACGATCTTTCGTCGCAACCGCGAGACCTTCATCTCCTGAACCATTCGCTCCGTATCGCACCTCATCTGTGGAGCCATCGTCGTAGGTCGTGCGAATGCGACGATTCATCACGTCGTATTCGTGCGTCACCTGGTGACCAGCGGGATCAGTTACACTGATTAAGCGTCGAAACGGGTCATAAACATAATTCCATTCCGGACGATCACTACCGGCCAGAGATGCCGGGCCGAGCTTCTTCGACAACAAGCCCTGTTCGTTGTATTCAAAATCTGTTCGATGCAGGTCTTCACTACTGCCATCCCACAGCGGATCGAATTCTGTTTCCAGCAAACCATCTGCGTTGTACGCCCATTGCCATACGGCGTGCTCCGCCTGTGGTTGATCTTCATACTGCGTTTCCGCAACCGCATCCGAGCCGTAGCCTTCGTAGCCTTCCCATTCGGCAGGATCGTAGTAAGACGCGCCGTGATTGTATTCCCAATACATTCCGGGATAATCTGTACTGCCAGTGTACTGTGCTTCATAGTAGTCATAGTAGCCGTCGTAATACCCATCGCTGTAGGCGTCAATAAAGCCCTGGACGTACAATGGGTCGGGTGAGTCTGAATAGTCAGCGTATCCGAGGCCGTAGAATCCATCGTCGTAACCGGACAAATAGCCGTCGTCGTAGCCCGCCGAGTATCCAGACGCGGTAGGTGTTTCAGGATCGTCCACAGCTTCAACATGCAGGATGCCGGTTTCTTTACGGATCATGCGACCGTTGTCATCGTAGTCCCACAAGGTTACTCGGCCCGAACGATCCCGATGACGAATCAATTTGCGGAATTCGTTGTACGCCACTTCTTCGAAGCTGTTGTCACCGTAGAGGATTTTTTTCAGAGTGCCGTCTTCGTAGTATTCGAAGTCGCGACGGATCCCCAATTTGTCCACGAGTGCCGCTGGCCGTCCCTGTTGCCAGTTTCCCTGGGTCGCCAACACCGTCGGGTATACCTCTTCCCTGAGAACGTTCAGCGATGTACTGCCACTGCTGTTGGTCTCTGGTTCCCAGCCTTCGAAGAAATATCCCTCGCGATTGTGATTGATCTTCATGCGCCCACCGCCCAGATAATCGTATTGACTATCCTCACCCATCAGCGCATACGCAACTTCGCCGCCGCCATTCATGTTGGCCACGGCCAGCTGAGACGCCTGGTTCAGATACGTGGCATCTCCAGCATGATCCGCCATCACAAAGTTGGCTGTTTCCCAGCTGCTGCGGTGACGGTTTGCGACTGGAACCGCACCCGGGTCATCATAAGTTGTTACTGTCTTGCCAAGCTCTGCGTCAAACGCAGTGGAAAACTCAGCTTCAGAGCCATCAGGCCGGGTGACCTTGCTGAGTTCGACGGGGCCGTATTCGTACTGAATTGATGTGCCATTCGGCAGGTCGACATGATCGACAACCCACCGACCGGCAACCTGCAGCGCGGCGTAATGGAATGTCGCCGTTTGTCCATTCATGTCCGTCACAGTGTCGATCTGAAACTGACGATCAGGTGACTCATCAATTTCGGCATCCGTGAAGGTTTTGTATGTGATCGTCAGCGATGTTTCTTCATTGGGAGCAATCACGGCAAGCAGGCGACCAGCATACTCATCAAGATCGCGCCCGGAGGGTTCCTGGTAATCTTCGTACATCTGATAATAGCCCCACATTGACCAGTTCATGTAGGCTTGGTTCCAATCGTACCACGCTTCATAGTACGCATTGTAGTCGTCGGCGAAGTCCTCCTCGAGAGGTTCTGGTCCCGGATCAGGATAAGGATTCTGCCCCTGGTCCACCACAGGATCGCCGTCTTCGCCCGGGGCAGGATGATCGACCATCTTGACCACCTCAAACTTAAACGCGAATCCACTGTGACTGGTGACGGTGACGAATTGGGCATTGCCCCGAATGGCAGTAGCACCGTCTGCCCCTTCCATCTTCATCAGCTTAATCGCTTTATTCGCATCGCCGTTCCAAACACCAGGTGTTGGTTCCGACGGGCCTTCCTGGCCGACAGATGTCATCATCCAATCTCCGGAAACAGCATTGCTGGCGGAACTCCCGTAGGTCTCAAGTGTCGAGAATCGACGTGGCACCGTGTCAGCAGGATCAAAGAGCTCAATTTCGCCAGTGTCATCGGAAGAAAGGTCAAGGCGATGATCGTAGTTCGTGAACCACCCCGGCCCCAGATTCGATGGTTGATCTTTGTCACGGCTGCGACGCTGACGCCCAATAATCAGCTCCGGTTCTTCGCTTCCCTGCAGTTCCGGTCCGTTCGATCCGCATGCTGAACAGGATGGTCTTCCGGAAGGAGGTGCAAAATCGAAAGCTACCTGAATGTCGTTGTTGGACGCGGTATCCATGAAGCTATACTTTGGGGTTCCCATAGCATTGGCAGTGTCATTGCCCGGCGGCCCTGCACTCTTGGGACAATCCGGGCAAGAATTCCCACCAGGACCACATGAGAAACCGTCAGTACATCCTTTGCCGGTGAGGTTTCCGCCAGCGGCTCCTGCTGCATATTGGCCCACAGGAGCCATAGGCGTACCGGCTGGTCCCGTTGTCGACAAACCTCCGCCCGCCGGGCAATTGTTGGGAAGACCAAGGCCGTTCTTACAAATGTGCACACTGTCGGGAACCATCTGGCTCTCGGTCAGACTTTCCTCCGTATAGGTCGTGTACCTGTTGGATTCTGGCGGAGAGCTTCCACTGTCACTGCCATCCTCGTAATCCTGTCCAGACGCCGACTGAAACAGCGCCCCAACGAGCAGCAGGGTGGCAGTTGCCAGCGATGCAAAGGCCGATAAAAATGCCCTTCGAGCAGTCGGTAGAGCTTGTTTAGAGTTGGGCATTACAATTCTCCCTACGAACATGATTTATCGCGACGAATCTCGAACTGTCGAATCTGGACCGTTCGAAATATATTTCGAATTCACCACAAAGTGCGATTGAGTTTTACGATTCAAGTCCTGCAACAATTTTTCGACTGCCCTTAAGCAGAAGGGCTGCCAAAGTCTCTACAGAAGAGGATGTCCGCGGCATCAAAACCTGTTGCGAACCGGCCGGCTTTGGAAGCTTAACTGTCACAACGAAACGCGCTTGACCAGATGTCGAAGGCGAAGCGGCGAGGATACTTACATCATTGATTGTTCCAGTGGTTCCCGTGAACTTGACCGTTGCGATTCCGTACCTGTCAGCTTTGACAGTGATACTCGTTAGCTGATTTTCGAACTGCCCGAGGTCAAAACTGGTAAAGGTTACTGGCATTCCAGGCAAAGCACGAACTCGCAGAGGCACCGTTTCCCCCTGCTGAATCTGCACATAGCGACGCGACAACGCTGTCAACTTTGCCGTCGTGGCACTTGGTTGAGCTGTCTGAAAGACTCGACCAGGTTCGACAACACTGAGATACTTCTCAGGGTTCAAATTGTAGGACTTCTTGTCAAACGGAGTCGGAGGAATGGC
>CAYZYB010000199.1:0-7546 GCA_964481505.1 uncultured Planctomycetaceae bacterium
GGGTTGGACTGAGCTTGCGAAGGAAACCCCGGGGATTCGCTCGTGCCTCGATCCAACCCCGACCACCCTTTCCAGCTTCGCAACTTTCTGCGACTACACCCAATAGACAGGTGGCGTTGGAATGTCAGAGACGTCTTTTGCTGCGGCTGGATGCACAAGCGGGGCGCTTGTGCTACGTGTTTATGGGGCGCGAATGTCTGTTGAGAAGCGGTCTGTGATACCGACGCGACGCGCAATTTTGTCAATTCGACAACGTTGCTGCATGGCATCGAAGGATTCCCCATTGTCGCCGATCAGCCCTTTGGCAAACCCCAGTCGATCGGCGAAACCGGGAGCCAGAATTCGCGGGTCGAGCGAACTGATTGGTAGTGGCGTAAACTTATAGGCGTGATCAACAATGTTGTTCGTACAGTTGTTCGCCAGCGAGTGATAAAACTCCGGGTACTCACGAAGTTTCTGTACTCGAGCGACGATGTCGAGAAACAACGCCTGCACCTGTTCCAGTGTCGCATTTACCGGATACATAAAAACGCGGTCGGCGGGACGGAAAACCGTGCGGGTACCAATTTGGTCACGCTCATCGGCGATCACGTAGATCAGTTCGTATTGGCGATAGAGTCCGCGCACGGGGCTGAATGCTTCCCCTTGCTCCCGCCGGATTTCGACGGAGACGCTGAAGTACTGCGGACCGTCTTCTGTCGTGACACGAAACGTCAGGAAGTTGTGGGCGATCCCTTCGAGTGCGGTGAAACGTTGTACCACAAACCAAACCTGATCAAGCTGCGGAAGCGAAAAATCGAAGTCACGATATTGAACATCGAAATCGCTTTCTGATCGGTAAAGGTTGTGTCGAAACCCCTTGATATGGACATCGTTTCCCGAAACCGTGACGCTCGGCATCACGGCGTTGTCTGGTGCCCAATCGCGGCTGTTGGAAGGCTGCTGAATCAGCGTTAGCAGATAGATCGCGACAACAGTCGCAGCAATGCGTTGCAGCCAGATGCTCCGACTTTGGATACGAAAAAACCAATAGACGGCAGCGGCGAGATAACTCGACGAAAGTGATACGCTGAGCCAGCGAGGGAACGGCACGAAATGATAGAGTGCACCGACGGACCAAAAGAAGAGAATGAGCACAACGCTCCACTGAAAAAACTTCAGCAGTAACAGAGTCAGGCGTTTGGCGATTGTCGGAATTCGATTCATTGCACAAACGGCCCGGCAATCAGAGCTGTTGTGATCACGACTCGCGCGAACGCTAGCCGTTCGCGACAATCAGCAACTGGCTTAGTCCATGAAGATGCGTTGATAGTCTTCGAAGATGACGTCCATCAGATCACGTCCTTCTTCTGTGGCCGTGTAGCGAACAAAGCCTTCCCCGTTCTCAACTTCTTCCTGAACGATGCGGATATTGTCTTCTTCGCTGTACATCCATGACTCTTCCTGCAGGATGCGAAAGAATCCATGCATCACTTCTTCTTCTGTCGGAATGAAGACTTCACCGTCAAGGAACAGCTGGTACGAATATTCTTCCAGCTTCGGCCACGGCATTTCGGCAGTGGAACCACGATAGTACGGTTCCAGAACAGAAACCTCGGACGGCTTCACGTTGGGATTGTGAAGCATGTCGATGGCATTCCACGGACAAATCGTCAGCGTGTACAAATCGCTGCTGTCGTTAGGAGACCGATAGCACATCTGGCAACCGATGCAGCGACTGGTGTCGATCTGATGGTAGCTCTGCGATGGGATCGGGCTGACAACTTCGTAGATGCAGTCGACCGGACACACCGATGCGCACGAATTGCACGACGTGCAACTATCTTTGTTGATGACGTTCAGATACCGAGTTTCTTTCTTCCGGTCGGCTTTCCGCGTCTGGAAGTATTCGGTCATGGAAATCGTCATCGATGCGTCCTGTCAGTTCGTCCGGCTGAAAGTTACGGAGTTGCGGCAAGTGAGTCGCCGAAAAGTCCATCGGCAATCGCAGTCTATCGCGCCAACAGACTTTACTTCGGCAGGAATCTCGTCACCAGCGGATCCTGGCCCTACAGATGGCGATTTTTGACCAAAACAGCAGTGTTTCCTGAGTCTGAGAAGAAAGAAGCAGTCAAATTGAGGCTATTTTTCCTCAGGCAAAGACTCCAACTGCTTTTCGAGGCGTTCCACGTGCGCCTTCAATTGCTTGATCTGTGCTCGAATCGAATCACCGTGTGCCCCTGCCGCCCGTTTTTTTGCTCCAGCCGCTCGTTCCATGGCTTGCTTGCGAGCCCGGCCGATCATTTCTGCGAAGTTGCCTTCAAAGTCTTCGGCGTCTTCGATTTCGATCGCAGGGCCAAGACTGTGGATCATAAAACGGTGATCCTTGCCCAGCTTCTTCAGCATCGCGGCGTGTTCCGGGGGAAGCTTTAAAGATCGAAAGACGTCGTTCAGGTCATCTCGTGGTGGAAGATCACCAAAGGCGCGACGAGCATCGCGGTCGCTGGTCTTAACAGGCGTTACGACGACTTCAGATTTTTCGCCAGCATGAAAACGTCGGATCGTAAGCGGCTTACCCGCAGCTTCCGTGACGGCATCCATGAGGTCTTCAATATTTTCGAAGTCCTTCTCGTCTGTTCCAAGCAAGATGTCACCAGCTTCGATTCCAGCCGTGGCTGCCGGCATTCCCGGAGACACCCGCTGCGCGACGACTCCCGTTGTTCCAAGCTTCAAATGCTGACGCAGCAGCGGAGTGGCGGGCTGGCAGGCGACACCGATCATGTAGCGAAGTTCGGAATCGGATTTTTCCCCTTCGCTTTCGGAGATGACAATTCCTCCCTCGGCGTTGTTCAGATTCAGTTGCAGACCTTCCGGAAGCTCGTCATTCAAATCGTATTCGTGTCGCTTTCCATCCGGTCCGACCAAAACAATTTTCCCACTCACTGTCGTCTTTGGTTCCGTATCATCACCGTCCTGGGTGGACGAAGAGTTGACGGTTACTTCAACTTTTTGAGTGACTGACCTGGTCGTCGACGTTTCGTCTGCGGCTAACGCGGCGCAACATGACACGCCGCACAAGGCCAACGTCAGAGGAAACAGATTTCTTAGAGGGCTCATGAGGCTTCCGTTCTGCGGCTGGCTTGACGGACGATGATAAGAGAAGAACGATGACCGACTTGCAGTTATCTTTGGTAACTTATTGAAAACGTGGAGAGACCGAAAAATACTCGACAGGGACGACAATGAACCGTCCGTCCTTAGTCGGCAGGCGAATGAATTTCACTTCCGGGCTAACTCCTTCAGATGCATCCAGCTCTTTTGCCAGCGCCTTCCAAAGTGACTGCTGACGTAGCTCATACTCGGAGAAATACAGAGATTCGTCGTCAAACACAGGAACTTCCTGCAGCATGTCGCCGTCCGCTTCGAACTGCACGCGATAGCGTCCACGATCACTGGTCAGTGTGCCAACTGTGGTGGGATGAGACTCTTCCGTGGCAACTTCTCCCTTGGGAGCCTGATCGAACGACGCAATTCCGACACCTGGTTCCGGTGCATCTCCCACCTCTTTGAACCTGCCGGATATAAGAGTTCCCAAAAGAAAGGCGACACAAGCCGACAACGCGACAGACGTGAGAGGATGATGAAACCAGTGTCGCTTATCAGCTACGGGAAGCATTGCCGGGGAAAGTTTGGCAGCCGCCTGTCGATCGCTGTCCACCACAGCAGCGGCGAAAAGCTGTTCTTCCATGTAGGTGCATGCCAGCGTCTTCCATTCTTCCGGAGCTGCCTCTAGTTGTTGTAAAAGCAGTTGGCGTTCCGTTCCCGAAATCTCATTGTCCACGCAACGCTGTATCAGCCGTTCATCAACATTGTTTGACATGATTACATTCCCAATACAGATTTTGACAGCAGACGTCGGAGTTGTTTTCTTGCCTTCGACAAGCGGTATTCCACTGTGTCCTCACCAACACCAAGGTGTTCCGACAGCTCTCGATAGGTCCAGTTTTCCGAATACTTCAACATAAGAATCTGTCGGTCGAGTTCATGCATTTCCTGCATTGCATCGCGAACCTGCTGCTGCTGCTCTGCAGCCAACACGCGATCGACAGGGCCGGTCACTTCCAGAGTTTCAACCTGCCCCGCCGCAGATTTTTCCAACAAGCCGTCTTCGAATCGCCGACGGCGACCGCGAGTCCTGCGATACATCAACACCTGGCGGACAGCGACCTGATACAGCCACGAACCGACTTTATTGATCTCGGACAACTTGTCCTTTTGCCGAACCAGCGCCAGAGCAATGTTCTGCATGATGTCTTCGACAGCTTCTGGTTCTCCGACGCGACTGCGCACGACCGTGCGCAACCAGCTTTCGTTTTCCAGATACAGGACCTGAGGGCTCATGAATCTCTCTGACAAGACGGAAATAGTCGACTTGGTTTTAGTTGCCGCAGCCAGCAGCATCCGTGCAGAATATCAGGTCGAAAGCCGGAAAATCGGCAAATTAGAAGTCAGAAAACACAATGACCGACCTTTGTCCTTCAAAAACAACGCAGGAGAATCACCGGCAGATTCTGCAGAACCCATCGTTGGCGGGTTTCCCTGCAGACGGATTGCTGCGGATGTCGAGCGTGATTGATACGGAATTCTTTATTCCGAAGCGTTCAAAAGGTCGTTTTGTCGGTGTTCCGTGCGGACACCTTCCGGCAACCTGCCGGGCTCAACCGCAATGACCCAAACTCTCAATGAAACGCTTGCTGAAGTCGCATCGTGTTGGATACAAAGAACTTGCATCCAGCATTTTGAGTTTTAGAATTACGTAAAGCACAAGGATTGCGCAGAATTTCAAAGCAGGGAAGCCTATTTGTTTCGAAGGTCACTCGGTAACCGAGTGTCTCCGGAACTACGACCCAAACATCGAGATCCAACGTCAAACCGCTTTGATCTCAACCGGGAGTGTGTGAACAGATGGCCAACAAATACATGACCCTCGAAGAAGCTGCTTCATTCCTCGGAATGTCTCCGGACAAGCTGATGCGATTGCGAGAGCAGGGAGAGATCCGCGGGTTTGCAGATCGTGGCAGCTGGAAGTTCACTCGCGAAAGCATCGAAGAACTCGGACGACTGATGGAAGCCGACTCGTCTCCGGATATTCCCATCATCACGAATGTACCACTCGCTTCCGATACGCCCGAGGACGATGACCCTGCTGCGTCATTTGAGGCCGAAGAAATCGAAATCGACTTCGATGATGCGTTCTTCGAAGAAGAGGATACTGATGGCCCTCCAGGGGCAGATGAACCTGAGGAAGTTGAAGTTGTTGCCGCGGACAGCGAAGTCGAAGTGGATTTCGGTGAGACAGTGTTTGAAGAAGATGAAATCGAAGTTGTTGAGGATGCAACTGCCACCGCCGAAGAAGCAGGCAGTGTTGAATTAGAAGCGGCTGATAGTGATGTGCAGCTTGACTTCGACGACTCCTTTTTTGATGACGAAGACGATGCAGCTGAACCTGCCTCTGTCGTCGAAGCGGAAGCGGAAGTCGAAGTTACCGACGACGCAGGACTTGAACTTGATCCTGTCGCCAGCGATGTGCAGCTGGATTTCGACGACTCTTTCTTTAGCGACGACGACGAAGAAGAAGTCGCCGTTGCTGCGGATGCAACACTTTCTGCTGACGAGCCGCCTGATTCCGGCGTCGGACTTGTCGCAGAAGACCCGGAAGAAACTGTCGTCGAGGATGCTGAAGGAACGCTGGATCTGGCCGCTTCCGACAGCGATGTCCGACTGGCATTCGATGATTCCGTTTTCGATTCCGATCCTGATTTGCTTGCCGTGGGCAGCGACGTTCAGTTGACTGGCGATTCCGCGCTGAACCTGGAAGAGGATAGTGCTTCCGACGATACATCAGCCAGCAGTGTGCTTGACTTTTCAGAAGGTAGCGAAGACACCCGCGATTCTGACAGCGACGTCCAACTCGTTGATCAGGATTCAGACAGCGATGTCGCGATTGTCGCAGAAGAAGATTCAGATAGCGACATTTTGTTAGTTGACGAATCAGACGAAAGCGGCGCTATGGTAAGCCCATCGAACGACAGTTCGATGATCTTTCAGGGAGAGGAAAACGAAGCCGATATCGAATTGGCGTCTACCATGTTTGCTGACGCATCGGACGACTCACAGTCTGATTCTACCGACGATGCATCGATGGAAAGCTCCATGATGGTCATGGGGGGCGAAGAAGAGTTTGACGTAGAAGTTGACCTCACAGATTCTGACAGCGACGTTCATTTGGTCACAGATGGGGAAGCGTCTGACGACAGCGATGAGAGCGATCATCTGTTGCCTGGTGCTGATTCTGACAGCGATATTCGCCTTGCTGATGAAGTGGAAGCTCACGAGGAAACTGTTCTGGAAGTCGAAGCAGACAGTGCCGTCAATATTGGTGGTGTGAGCTCTGAAAGCTCCATTCTGATGCCCGGGCTCGATTCAGAAAGCGACCTTCGTCTTGCAGAGGCTGCTGCTGCCGAAAGCTCAAATATTCTGCCAGGGACGGATGCTGGATTCAAATTGCCGGAAGGCGAATCAGACACCGACGAAGCGTTGGCATTGGTGGACGATGCATCTTCGGAAAGTTCTGCGGAGCTTTCGATCGGTGATTCTGACAGCGATATTCGACTTTCGGATGCGGAGAACCTTTCAGACGAAAGTGGAGAAGTGTTGGTTGGTACCGACTCAGCCAGCGATGTAGGTCTTGTGCCTGATGCACCGGAGAACTCATCCGACGAAAGCTCACGGTTGCTCATGGGGACCGACTCACAAGCCGACTTGACCATGATTGGCGAGAACAGTTCGGATGAAAGCGCGTTTCTGCTTTTAGGTTCCGATTCGGACAGTGACGTGCGGCTGGCAGCCGAGCCACCGGAGGCTCCGTCTCCAGTGCAGACCCCGGATTCCAGCAACAGCTCTAATGACAGTTCTCGCATGCTGACAGGATTTGATTCCGACAGCGATGTCATTCTTGCTAACGATTCAGATACAACGAAATCCAGCGAAAGTTCTCGCATCATCGGCGCTCTTGACGGTGACGATATTGAGGCGACTTCGACAGATTCGAATGACAGTTCGGGGACTTTAGTTGGGCTTGATTCTGACAGCGATGTGCGTCTCGATATCGGTGATTCGGGAATCGACCTGGCTGGAGGCGATAGTGAGTTGTCGCTGGCCAGTTCTGACAGTGACGTTCGACTTGCTGTGGACGGATCAGGTCTAATGCAGGGACTCGATCCCAACGCAGACGACAGCTTTGCTCTGCCAGTCGAAGACGATCCGGAAAGTGACGTCAGTCTGATTGATCTGCCTCTGGATACGGCGGATAGCAGTGTCATACTTTCAAGCTCGGACGATTCGGCCGACTTGTTGTCGCCGCTTGCCGACGGTGAGAACAGCTCATTCGACTCCGGTGCAACAGTTGCCATGACGTTGCCGGAAGACAGTGATTTGAAACTGATCGATTCGTCTCTTTCGCTAGACGATGAAAGTGGTATCTCACTGGAAGTGGATGATGGCATGC
>CAYZYB010000200.1:0-7519 GCA_964481505.1 uncultured Planctomycetaceae bacterium
TTCCTGACGAGCCTTGATGCGATTCCATGCTTCGAGCGCCTGCTTCATAGCGCGGCTGCGAGAATCGAGGTCGCGGTAGGCGAAGTACAGGTCCCAATAAGCGTTGGTGACATCGTTAACATAGTCGCGGACCGCCATTTCGAAGTCGGCCTGCGTCATGTCTGCGTTGGCTTTGGCCAACAGGATTCCATTATAAACGCCCGGTGTGCTTCCGGGGCCGGCGATTCGATTGAATTGAAGGCCGCCACCCTGCAGCAACGGTTTACGAATTTCTCCCTCGACATAGGTGTCCCACGCACTGCTGAATGTGTTGCCGGGAGAATTGTTGGCGTCGTGTGTGGAGATGGATCGCAGAGCGAGTTGAGATCCTGTTGCCGTAACTTTCGAAAGTTCGAGCGAATATTCATGCAGGTCCTGCTTGAAAGCTCGCTGCCCGCCTCCTGCAAAGGGGTTGTTATAGGTGCGGTCGTTGTTGCTGAAGTAAGCGGTGCCCTGCAGTTGAGCATCGAAGGCGCTGAGTGCCGCTTCTGCACTGAATCGTGGGTCTGACATCGCGAGTGCGCCGGTATAGCGGGACTGGATGCTGTTTGGGTTTCGTAGAACAGTGCCGCCGAGCTCTCGGAGGACGTCTGAGTTCTGCATGGCGATGCGAAGAACTTCGTCGAGCGTCATGTCTCTATACGTCAGTTCGCTGAGTTCCAGACGATCTCTGACAGTGACGGGGGCTTTCGACCATGCTGCGCTGTGGATCTGAATGCCTCCGCGGTCCACTGCCTGTGAGATCCGATCCACGGCGATCGTATTGTTGCCGACTGTTTCGTCCCACGTTTGAGCTGACCGACAGCCGCTCGTGATTAACAGAAGCGTTGCTGAGGCGACGCAAAGCACGATTCCAACGGCGTCATGTGCGCGCACAACAAAACCGCGTCGCCATCGCGACTTTTTGCATGGTTTTGCTGGATCAGCGTCGTGCATGAGAAGGATATTCCATATCTCGATGATTCTTGATCCGTCAAAATGCTGTCCTTTGCATTCCGAATCATCGTGTCTTTCTCATCGGCAGAGCAGCCACACACCAACGCTGCTCTGGATGGAATGGTGACGCAGTGCACTTTCTTATGAGCTGTGGCAGCGAAGACTTTTCCGATTCGTTTCAAACTGCCTGATGATCACGACTCGCTCTATATGGATGTCCGTCTCAAATGGACACAAAACGGCGTGAGACTTTGCCCAATCGTTCTGTCCGGTACACTCCGCACAAACGAATTGCTCAATGAGCCTCGCGATGGAGGCGGGCTCCGCAGTTCGCGTTCTCCGTTCGGAGCCAAAGATGGCAGAAGCGTGGTTGACAGAATTCGAATCCCGACTGGAACAATTGGAATGCGCTGCGCCCGTCGAAGGCACTGGCTTCGACAAAATAACGGCGATTGCAGCCGCTGCGGTAAGGGCGTTGGCAGAAGACTCCACAATCGACTGCTTTCTTGTCCGGGGAGAATCTGTCGAAGCGATCAATTCTGATGGAAACGCTCAACTGGTTCCGAAGCTGGATCGTCCAATCCTTCTGGAGGCGGCTGGTCGTGAGTTTCTGGTCGAAGATAGCTCCGAACTGTCCCAGGTGAATTCGACCGGTGAAAGTTCAGTCGGCGATCAGCAACGAACGCTGTACACAACCAGTCGACTTGCCGATGAAATGACATTCGTGATGCGAGTCGCTCACGGAAACCTGCATTGCGCGGAAGCGGTGTTCAGCGATGGCAACCGAGCTGTATCGGAGATCGTGGCCGGATTTGTAAGTCGGCACTTGCTGTCGCAGTACGAATCTCGGCTTCAGGGGCAGGCAGCTCTGGTCGACGTTGTCGAACGCACGCACACAGCCGCTTCTTTGCGTGATGCAGCGCACGTAGTTGCCCAGGACGGTGCTGCGGTCCTCGGAAAATGTCGCCTGTCCGTCTTAACCAGGCAGGACGACCGCTTCCGTCTTCAGGCGGTGACGGGCGTGAGTTCACCGGATGCCGCGGCAGAATCTGTCCGAGCAATCGAGGGTGTGGCGGACTTTATTTACAGCGTGGCTAGTGTTGAGGGTGAGCGGCATGATTCGTCAAAGGGCTGGTGTGCTCTTTCGGCGCTGCAGGAGTCTGCTGATAATCGACTGTGTGTCTTTCTGAATTGCCTGCAGACCAATGGTACATCCCGGTTGCGAGCTGCATCGCTGGACGCATCCGGTGGTGCTGCACATGCTCCTGAAGGACCGCCTGAAATTGTTTTTGTTGTGGAACTCTTTGATGCGTCCACGATTCCAGACGAAGGATTGTTTCAACGCTTGTTATCAGCCGTTGGCGAACCGTTGCGACGTTATCACCAGCAGCAGGGGACGATGCTGGGACGCATGGTCACGAGCCGTCGGCGGCGTTGGTTCATTGGGATGAGTGTGCTGGCTTTAGTGCTGACCCTGCTTCCCGTCGGTTTCGAAGTCGAAGTACCAGGACAGGTTACGTCAGCCGATCAGCGTCACATTTTCGCACCGGATGATGGAACGATCGAAGACGTGTCGTTTAAGAACGAAACACCAGTTGCCGCGAACGATGTTCTATTGAAGATGTCGAACGCAGACATGGAGTTGCAGATCCAACAATTGCAGGGTGAAATCGACACCACGAAGAGCCGGCTTGCGGCGCTGCGAACCGGGCGAGTCATCGGCGGCAGTACAGCTGACAGCGGTGAGGAACAGCAGTTGGAAGAACGATTGGTGAGCCTGAAGTCGCAGCTTCAGTTGCTGAACAAACAGTCTGAAATGCTGCTCATCACGGCTCCGTTTGCAGGAACCGTTTATCGCCCGAATCCACAGCAGGAATTGCTCGCTCGCCCCGTTCAACGTGGTCAACGCCTACTGGAGATCGTGCCGCAGAATCCGGCATGGCAGCTGCGACTTTCGATTCCGAGCCACTTACTGGGCTACGTGTCAGAAGCCCGCCACTCGACGGACGTACCACTTTCTGTGCGGTACACGGTTCGTTCGAAGCCGGAACAGGACTGGGTGACTGAGCTGACATCCGTTGAGAATGCAATCCAGGTGGTGAGCGGTGCGACGGTGTGTCATGCGGTTGCGGAGTTGCAGGATGTTCCTGAAGTGGAACTGCGTCCGGGCACGTCGGTCACGGCGAGGATTTCCTGTGGTCGACGTTCGCTTGGATTCGTTCTGTTTCGGGAAGTCATCGAATTCTGGCAACAGCTGCGATTCGCCTGGTTTTAATCTTCCAGAATGTTCAGCGTTGTTGTCACGGGAAAATGATCGCTGTAACCAGTTCGGTTTTCGCGATTGAATTCGCGCGGCCGGCCTTTGCGTGTTTGCATGACGTCCGGTCGGAAGATTTCGACTTCAGGAATCCCCTTCTGTTTTTGTCGGCAGTGAATCCCCTGCAACCCAAAGTATAGCCCCCGGGAAAGCATGAACTGGTCGAGCATCGACATAGTTTGCGTGGCTCGAGAATAGTAGTGTGTCCCTCGATCGGGTTGCGACATGAGTGACCACATGGGATTGAACAACCATGCAGACTTCGAAGCGTACGATCGATACGACGGCAGACAGCCACGTGCAAATTTGATGGGTTCTTCCAGGTGATCAGAACTGAATCCGCCGCCAAGCGTGTCGATCACGCTTCGATTCCACGGTTCGTCGTTCAAGTCCCCCATCACCAGAACGTTTCGGTCCCAGCGTTCGTTGATGATTGCCAGAGACTCGTCGTCATCCTGTAGCTGAAGGTACTCTTTTCGCGGCAATTTTACGTTGTTGTCCAGCAGCCGACCGCAATGGCTGGCGACCGTCATGCGGAATGGTTCAGTTTCGAGTCGACCGATACTTCGTGACGGCCAGTGATTCACGAGCACAATGAGATCCGAGTTATTGGCCTTCACCTTCAAGTGGACCTCAAAGATATCACGCGTCGGGTATCGCAGGTTGACAAGATGCCCCTGAGTCCTTGCTGCGTCGAATTCGAAGTGCCGAGTGGAATAAATGAGTGACGTATCGATGCCGCGGATGTCAGGATGTTCCACATGCGCCAAGGCATAATCGTCTCGGCCAATGGCCTTAATCAGAACTTCGCCCACGCGTTCGTTTTCGATTTCGCAGACGCCCAGAAGGTCTGGTCCCTGGCCGTCAAACATCAGGCGAACGACTTCTGCGAGGTTGCTCACCTTGGCTTCGAACGCTTTCCGATCCCAGCCGTTGACGGGAGTGAAATCCAGGTCGGAAGCCAGCTTCGACGCTTCGATGTCGAAGAGATTCTGCAGATTCCAAAACGCGACGTTGAGCTGGCCAATGACCGGCGGCAATTCAACTTCGTTGGCTTTTTTGTATTTCAGAGCCACTCAGAATGCGCCTTCCCTGACGACAATCAATTTCCCGACCATGCGGCGAAATTACCGACATGACAACGACGTATTTCAGCAGAAAATCGAAAACGTCTCAAAGGCAATCGTAGCCTGGCAGCGAATGCTCGCTGATATCCAAAGCGGGCGTCTAAAGAAGCTGGAGAATTGCTAGCCCGGCTAAGGGGTTGTAACATGCCGCCTCAAGCTGCCCAAATAACAACGCAGGTTTACCAGCTTCTCTGCGTGATTCCGCGTCAAAGCTCTGAACGACACTATCGATGGCCGACACCAATCCTTCGGAATTCACGACCGCTCCGCAAATTGCCGAGCGTATTCGCCAAAACGTGCTGGATCCGCTGAAGACGGATTTTGTCGGTAAAGATGAAGTCATCGACCTGCTTGGAGTCAGTTTGGTGGCGGGCGAGAATCTGTTTATTCTGGGCCCACCCGGAACGGCGAAAAGCGCTATTGTCCGCGGGTTGGCGGATCGGATTGACGGCAAATACTTCGACTATTTGCTAACGCGATTTACAGAACCGAGCGAACTGTTTGGTCCCTTCGACATCCGAAAACTTCGCGATGGAGAACTGCTGACCAACACAGAAGGTATGTTGCCGGAAGGAGAAGTTGTTTTCCTTGACGAATTGTTGAACGCCAACAGTGCCATTTTAAACAGCCTGCTGATGGCATTGAACGAGCGTGTTTTTCGTCGCGGACGAGAAACACGAGAGCTTGGTTTTGTACTGACGGTGGGAGCCAGCAATAACCTGCCGGAGGACGATGCGTTGTCGGCGTTGTTCGATCGCTTTTTGTTACGTGTTCAGTCGAACAATGTCCCGGACGAACAACTCGGCAGCGTCCTGCAGGCAGGGTGGCAGCTTCAAAAAAACGAAGCGTCGCCGAAAAACCACAGCACGGTGCCCGTCAGCGACATTCAGCAGTTGCAGATGTGTATCGCTGATGTGGATGTGTCGGGTGTGCGTGAGGAGTATCTTTCGCTGATTCGACGTTTGCGAGATGCTGGTATCGACGTGTCGGATCGTCGCGCCGTGCGGCTGCAACGGTTGGCGGCCGCGAGTGCTTTGATGTGCGGACGCCGCGAAGTGCATTTGTCTGACTTATGGGTGCTGCGATATATCTGGGACACGCTGGAACAGGTGGAAGTGCTGAATAAGATCGTCGATGATGCGATCGCAGCGTCTAAAAAAGGAGCTGCTGCTGATGTGAAGACTCACCCCCGCGCCAGCGGCGCGGACGCGCCCGATGCTGAACAACTGGCTCGTGACCTGGAGCAGATTGCTGAGGACGCGAATGGCGGCGATGGCGATTCGGTGTCATGGCTTTCAGATCGGTTAAGCATTCTGGCCTCTCGAATTGAGTGGGTGCAGGTCGATGAGTCTCGAGATTTTCTGAGGAATCGTCTGAGCGAAATTCGCAATCAGCTGACGCAGGTTGCAGAGTGATGACGTTGCAGGCCGATCAGTGGGCGTTTCGAATTCTGCAGTCAAACGCATCGCGAGCCGGAAGCTTGCGAGCGATGCGCGATGTCGAGGTTGCCGTTGTCGGCGACGATGTCTGGATCAAAGGATGCAATCTTGACGACGGGCTGCTTTCAACGCTGTCGGCGATCGCCGACGGGCCGGTGTTCGCGTTGGCGGACAAATGTGTGTTGACTCCGATCGGGCAGCTTGTTCCAACGTGTCGATTGCCGGATGCGGAATTTATGTCGGCAGGAGATTTTTTTCAGCCGGTATTGCCGACCGCAAAGATGCCTCGCCGAACAGTCGATCGCATGGCTCTTTCGCTTTCACGATGTGCGGATGAACACCCCGCCGAACTTTGGCGCGGCTCGGCGGTCGTCTTCAGGGCCTGGGTAGAAACCGCGCCTGAGATTCGTTTGCGAGCACTGCGTTATGCCGTGTCGGCGGCGACTGAGGCTGAAGTTTTGGTGCGTGGCAATCCCCTGCCTCCCTTGCCAGGCTGTTCGTATTGGCTTTCCGGGCAGGTCGCGCTGCCGCTGGGATGGCACTGGTCGCCTCGAATTGATTCGGCGGCCATGAACGAAGTCATTCTGCAATCAGTCAATGACGCGTCGGCCAGCACGCTCGTTGTTTGGAATCACAGTAATGACGACTTGTCGGTGGGACACCTGGAAGTGACCGCTCGCACCAGTTTCGTTCCCGCCACACGCAGCAGCGTGCGACGGATTCGATAGCTCGGAGTAACCTACTGCGAAAAAAGAAATCGCACGGATGTGTTAGTAGCCTATCGGCGAATCTTATGGAATTGCTCAATCGCTTGACTAATAAGCCGTCAACTGCTGCTAAGTTGCAGAAGTGAGTTTTGCTTCCAGCTGACTGGGGTCGCGTTCTGTACCGCGGACAACTTTGCCGCCGTTGGCTTCGCGATAGAGGACTCGAGTCACCCGAAAGCCGAGCGAACGATAGAGCTTTACGGCCACCATGTTTTCCGCTGTTACTTCAAGAGTCGCGGTGTCGAGTCCGTCGTAGTAGAAGCCTTCCAGGGACTTCAGCAAAATTGCCCGGCCGAGTCCCAGTCCACGGTGTTCGGGGACGATGCCGATATTCTGAATGGCTCCTTTGTGGCTGTTTCGGCGGAGTCCCTGAATCGTCCCACAGTCGTCCGCTGGCCACGATGGTTCTGGCTGGAATGCGACCATCCAGGTTGCGTTGGGGCTGAAGGTGGTTTGAGCCTGGATGTCAGAAATCAGTCGACGGCATCCTTCCAACTGACTGAGGCAGGGAAACACGTCCCCATCCAGATCATCCCGAAAAGACCTCCATTTTACCTGAGCGTGCCGTTCGCCCAGAATAGGACGCCAGGGGAGCCAGCGGTAACCGTCCGGCAACTCAGCCGACTTCAGATCGACGCGGCGCAGATCGACTTCCATCCGAAGACGCTTATAACGTTTAGAAGCAGTGCTCGACATTTAGGGCAGGCTCAGGCGATGCGAAACATACAATAACGTATGGAAGACAAGCGAGCGGTCGAACGCAAGCCCCAACAGGCGAATTAATCCAACGATTGCCGAGTTCCTCTGTTGCGTTTGGGCTGGCACGCCCGTCACCTGTTGCAGGGCCGCCCTCTTTTACAAGATGCCGAGTTTGGCGAGGAGGCATGGGACTTT
>CAYZYB010000201.1:0-7495 GCA_964481505.1 uncultured Planctomycetaceae bacterium
GTGTGCGAGTGGTGTAGATGCAGTTGCCGTCGACGGTGGCTCGCATCAGGATATCACCAGGAAACAGTCGGCCTTGAGCGGAGTAGCCAGGGATGAGCGACTGAACCTGCATTCCACCCTGCGAAGGAGTACTGTAGATGCCGAGCAACATTCCGGATGTTACATTGCTGAAGTCCTGAGCCTGAGCGACAGTGGCTGCGAACACAAGAGCGAGTGTTGTGATGAGAGATTTCATTGTTATGCCTTTTCGTCGTGAGAAGCGTTTGAGAGAGATGTTGTTGATTGAGTCAACACTCCTTATTTGCCGAAACAGGCCTGCTGTTACAAATAAAGTCGAGAAAACTTTTCGGCGCGGGTTTTCCCCGCATTTTTGAACGAAACTGTTCTCGAAAGACGTGGAATGGCCCCGGAAATTCCGGTTTCAAAGCTGCCGACAAGCCGGGGCAGCAGGCAATTTACTGAGCGACAGAACAGCCGATAGCTAATAAACTTCAGCGCATTGCTGCTTCAGTATTGTCTTTAGCTCTCGCGTATCCGCGCGAACAACCATGCCTTGGCATAGGTCCACCAGCGTGACGCCGTCGCGCGAGAAATTCCCATGGCCTGAACAACCTCGGCTTCAGACAGGCCGGCGAAGTATCGCAGGCGGACGAGTTCCGCTTTGTCCGGTTCCTGAACGGCGAACTCTTCCAAAGCCTCATCGATCGCGATGAGATCGTCGGTCGGGGCCAGTGTGTCGGCGACGATTTCCACGTCGGACATGTTCACGCGCTGATGATCGCCGCCGTGCTTCAGGCGTTGTTTGCGTCGCGCCTGTTCAACCAGAATTCGCTGCATCGCAATCGCCGCAGCACCGAAGAAGTGCCGACGATTTTGCCACGTTGCATCAGCATCACCCACTAGGCGAAGGAACGCTTCATGAACGAGCGCCGTCGCCTGCAGGGTCTGGCCCGGTCGTTCATGGACCATCTGCCCGGCGGCCAGACGCCGCAGTTCGCCGTACACCATCGGCAACAGGTCTTCAGTACGCGCCTCACCCTGTTCAATGGCATTCAGCAAAACGGTAACGTCTGTCATTAAGCAGTCGCTTATGTGTTTTTACACTTCACAATCTGTGAATCGTCCTTGTTTCACGTTTTGGGACGTCACTATTGTGTGCGTTTATACTTGCGCGGGTGCTTACTTTCGCACGGGTTGAGGTCCGGTGGCACCCTGTCGAGTCGCTCCGTCAAGTTTTTGGCCTTTCAGCAGTGCCTGAACCGATCCTTCCAGATTATCAACTGTGACAGCTCCGGCAACTCGACCAGCAGCATCGACAAGGAACATTGTCGGAACAGACACAATCCCGAAGTCTCGCGCCAGCTTGCCGTCTGTTCCGCCTGGGTCGCGAATGTGATTCCAATTCCCACCGTTTTTGGTGATGTAAGTACTAATTCCGCTGGCGTCTGCGTCAAGATTGACACCAAGGATCTCAAACCCGGACCGTTGGTATTTTTTGTGTAACGCAACGATTTTCGGAAGTTCGTCCGTGTACGGCTGAGCCCACGTGGCCCAGAACGCGACGAGCGTGACCTTTCCTCGATACTGAGAAGAGTCCACAGGTTTGCCGTTGAGAGATTTTCCGGCGAGTTGTAATGGCTTGCCGGCGAGATCCAGCCGACGCAACGCTCCGCGAGCTCGGATACCAGCATTGGTTTGACCGTGGTCTTTGACTAATTGGCCGTACCAGCGTTTTGCATCGTCAACACGACCGGCAAGTTCCAGGCTAATTGCCAGCTGAACAACAGCGTCAGATGCGTCTGTTGATTTGGGCCACTTCTTCGCGAAGACTTCCAGTTGCTTCAGCCACCATTCCTGAGTTTCCTGGCGAGCTTTATCGTCTTCGGTTTTCAGTCGCACAGCGTATTCGGCAAGCAGTCTTCGATACCAAACATAGCCATGCAGTTCGTTGTTGGATTTCACCTGATCCTGCAACGCCTGCAAACGTTTTAATCCGGCATCGTATTCCTGTGTCTGAACGGCGGCAGCGACGCCGTCGGAAAATTGCTGTATCCACTGCACACGTTCCTGTTCTGTCGGAACAATGCGAATCACTTTCTCGATGATGTCTGCACGCTGCTGATTGTATCTTGCCAGCGCAATGGGGCTGACGTTGGCTGTCGGGCTGCTTTCGTCAAGCTTTTGCAGTTGTCCCAGAAGTTCTTCCATTTCCTTTCCCATTTCGGGGCCGGCAGAAAAGCCACCACTGGAAATCTGCGGCTGCATCAGTACACCGCCGATTTGCACCTGCGCGTCTTCGGAATCAAGAGGCCGTGGAATTTGTGTGAGCTTCCAGACGTCGCCGATCTGTACCATCTCGCCAATCGAAACGATTTCGTGCTGCCCACCATTTTCGACGATGGCCATCGCGTTTTCGTAGACGATCAAATCGCGACCCGCTTTACCGTCTTCTCGAGGAACCAGCCCTGGCGCGGGCGGATCGAATCGCACCCATTTGGCGGTTTTCGTGAGCGTCTTGCTGCCCGCCATGATTTTGCGAACTCTAGCCGCCGGGTCGGCAACACTTTTCTGTAGAGCGGCCGTGATTTTTTTCGATGTTTTCATCTTTGCGATGTCATCGTTGTTCAACAAAACTGTCTGCATTTTGGCCGTGTCACCGGAAATCATCGCTTCGACGGCGGTACGTGCGGCTTCCTGAGCCGACAGAATTTTCCATTCATCAATCCGACCGTCTTCGTTGCGGTCGACCCCCCAACGCATACCGCCCCAGTTCATCCAGCGATGTTGATCGGGCTTTTCGTTCTTGTCGCTGTCGATATCGCGATAGACTTCCAGACCCATACGGTAGTAGCGAAACAGGTCCGCCTTGTTGTCTGCGTTGGTGTCTGTAAAACGCCGCAGCACCTGACCGGCGGAATCAAAGACAACAAACCCGGCGCTACCTTCGCCGCGTTCGATTTTTACGGTGCAGTTGGCGAAGTCTTTCGCGTCCGGCGTATCAAATTCAACGTCCCGATGTGTCGGGCGGAATTGATTTAAGATCTGTTCAGCCGACGGCACCTGAGCTTCACTGGAAGCGGCGCTGGCGAACAGAAAACAAACGGCAAAAGTGAAATGAGCGGGGCGCATCCTTGCAACTCCGGACGAAAATCAGTGAATTTGAAACTGTCGCTGCGAACATCGAAAACTGCGGCGACCTAAGTTAGCTGAATTCTACAACAGAATCGGGCCGTAGGTTAACACCGGTTTTCCGCCGAACTTTTGAAGCTCGAATCAGTCTGACTAAAACCCGCAGAATCTGCCGGTTGGCCTGACGCGACCAACCCTACGCCACGCGAAGTCTCTTCCGCACCTCTCGACGCGTAATCATTTTGCGGATGTTGAACAGCACATACAGAGCCGGTCGTGGAAACAGCAATCGCGACCACAGCCCTCTCCAACCATCGAAATGTTCGAATTCAATATGTTCGTGTACCTCGGTCACTCTGTCTTCGATGGCTGAGAAGGTGTGACAATGCACCCATGATTTCATTGGACCAGCGACTTGCGTGTCTGTGAACGATGTTTCGCTGACCTCGGAATGCTGTGCCTTCCAGCGTACCGGAATCGGCCCCATCCACATCGTGAATTCACCGATCGAACCGTTCGCCAGCGGATCAAACCGATGCACCTGCATAATCATCAACGGTGGGGTAAGCGTCTTCAGGATGCCGGGTTCGAAGTGGAAATCGGAAACGGCGTTCAATGGTGCATCCACGGTAAATCGAAAGTCGAATACGGGCACGGAACCTGTTTCCTTTTCGGCGACTGCGTTTAGGCGAAGCGAAAGCTGCGATTGGGAGAATGCGAATTCAAATCAGTTTGCGAAACAACAATGCGCAGTCGTCCCGGTTATTCTTTCCGTCGAGCGGACCGCATGATAACAAGCCCTCCCAAAATTAAGCTGCCGCCCAGCATTTGCCCTACCGTGACGGTTTCGCCGCGAGTCATCCAGGCCGCGATGATGGCAATCACGGGAATCAGATTCTGAATAATGGAAGCATGGGCGGCTCCTGCATGTCGCACACCGAAATTCCACATCGGCAGTGCCAGACCGCTCGACAAAACACCAGCGTACAGAATGATGCTCCACACGCGGACCGACATTAACACGTCGACGCTGTCGGAGAATCGCCAGCCGGCAACGAGCAGATGCAAAGGGAGCGCAAGCACAACACCCGTTGCTGAAAGTTGCATCGGAGAAATTTTCTTTAGCAGCGGACGGCTGTAGACGGTCCCGATCGACCACATCAGTGCGGCGGAAAGTACAAAGATGTTGCCGATCAGATGTTCCTGACCAGCGCTGACGTCGTTCTTTTGCAGTGCTACGACAACCGTTCCGACCAGCGCCAGCGAAAGTCCGCACCACGCAAGTTTCAAAAGTTTTTCGCTCAGAAAAATACGAGCGATCAAAGCGGTCCACATTGGCACTGTCGCAATGATCAGAGCCGTGTTTCCGGAAGTCGTACGAGAGATGCCGAGCAGGAAACACAATTGGTAGAGACCTGAAACGATGATCCCGTAGGTGACAACTTTTCGCTTCGACAACCCCGGTTGCGGAAGGATTCCATTGCGGCGTTCTCGCAGTGCAAACACCGCCAATACAGCGGCGGAAACGGTCAGGCGAACGGCGTTGAAGACCAGCGAGTCGACTTCATCCAGACCATTCTTCATGATCGGGATGTTGATGCCCCAAATCAGTGCCACGCCTACCAGAGAAACATCGGGCCAAATGGAATTGGAAGATGGAGAATCTGTAGATGTCTGATTTGAAGACGAAGACAATGTCGCGACCCGAAGAGTGAGTTCTCTGAACAGAAGTGCCGGATGGTACGACACCTGCATCGAACATGCGGTTCACCAGGTCGCTGGATTCGTCAAGTTTCCATTTCTCATCGTGTCCTGATCTCGAACGTTGCCGATCGGGATCGTCCTGGCGACAAAGCCAGCCATTACTTTGCTGCTGCGACGCGGTAGGAATCATTGTCCGAAAACGATGGTTCCTGTTGTCGGATCGTCGCGATTCGGCCTTCAGCGAGTCGTACAATTCGGTGAGCCTGATTGGCGACGGCTTCGTCGTGTGTCACCATGACAATCGTCAGCTGATTGTCTTCGTTCAGCCGCTTGAGGGTGTCCATGATTTCGCTGCCGCTGGCGGCGTCGAGATTTCCTGTTGGTTCGTCGGCCAGCAGGATTTCCGGGCTGCCGATGAGTGCCCGTGCGATGGCTCCACGCTGCATTTCTCCCCCCGACAATTCTGACGGGCGATGTTTGACGCGGTGTTCCAGGCCAACCTGCTTGAGCAGTGTCATGGCCTGTTCACGCACTTCGCGACGCTTGGTGAAGTAGCTAAAGAACGAATGACGAATCATCAACGGCATCATCACGTTTTCGAGCAGCGTGAGTTCCGGCAGTAGGTGATAGAACTGAAAGATAAAGCCAAAAACATGGTTGCGCAATTGATCACGTGCCGCGAGACTCAGGTTATCGATTCGTTTTCCTTCCAGCAGTACTTCGCCGATGTCAGGAGAATCCAGCAAGCCCATGACGTGCAGCAAAGTGCTTTTCCCGGAACCGCTTTGGCCCACGACAGAAATGAATTCCCCGCGCTGCGCCGTCATACCGGCTCCACGCAGAACGGGCACTTTGTGCTCGCCTTTGGTGTACGATTTTTCGATCGCCTGAGCAGAAATCAGTGGCGTCGTCATCTTCAGGATCTCCCGCTGAGACGGCTGTTCTTTGTTGGATTTGGTCATGGTTATTACTCGTACCGCAAAGCGCGAACGGGGTGCAAACGGGAAGCGCGGCGGGCGGGCAGAACGCTGGCCATAACGGCTATCGCAATTGCCCCGGTCGCCACCCACATCACCATCATGGGACTCATCAAAGTCGGAATACTCTCGAAGTAGTAAATTTTTTCGTCGAATACCTTTCGCCCGGTCACCCAGCTCAGGCCATCTTCAATTTCATTGATGTACTTCACAAACAGCAGGCCAATGCCGACACCGGCTGCACTACCGACGATGCCCAGGCCGATTCCATAGGACAAAAAGATGCTCATAATGCCGTTGGAACTTGCTCCAAGTGCTTTCAGGATTCCGATGTCGCGAGTTTTTTCCACGACGATCATGAAGAAGATCGCCAGAATGCCGAAGCCGGCAACTGCGATAATCATGAACAGCAGGACGTTAAGAATGGCTGTTTCCACTTCCACAGCCGACAGCAAAAGCCCCTGCTTGGATTCCCAGGTATTCACGGTCACCATGCCTGGCGGAAACGCGGCTCGAAGTCGGCGGACGACTTCGTCTGCGTCTTCGTAGTTGTTCAGGCGAATCTGAACTGTGGTGATCGCGCCGACACCTTCGACAATCATGCCGCGACACTTCTGTAGTTCTTCGATGTTCATCAACACCAGGCTGCCATCGTATTCGCTCATGCCACTCCGAAATGTGTCGACAACGGTTGCGTTGAAGCTACTGGGTTCCGGCGGTGTCGAACCACGAACAGTCGAAATTGTGACGTCATCGCCGGGCGTGACCATGTTCTGAATGTGTCGCTCACCCGTCTTTTCATCGGTCCAGGTGTAACTGGTGATTTGTTCGCCCAGAAAGATTCGAGCGGCCGCCGGAGCAGCTGGGTCAGCGACGACTTCTACTTCGCGTTCCATCGGAGCGTTGATGTCAAAGCCGCCAGCACTTGCCGCAGGGTTTGGAGTTGGTGTGTCAAATTCCGGCGCGGGCGTATCACCGACGTCGTCGAAAACAGGTTCGGGTATCGCATCTGTTGCTGTGGGAGCGACAGCAGCGGGCGTTTGTCCAACGTTCCATGATCGCATCCGTTCGGACTTCATTTGCCGACGATACTGTATGGCTTCCGGTGTGAGGTCAAAGGTGACTTCATCGTCCATTGACTTAAGAGCATTTCCGTTTTCGTCAGGTTGAAAATTCCCGAGGTAACCTCGCAACGGACCAACTTCTGCCTTACCACTGGGGTCGATACCAACCAGTTGAACCTGCATCTGGAATTTTTCACCGGTCACCGGATCGACCACATGCAGCAGTCCTGGCACTTCGACCGTGGGCGTCATTGCGGAGATGTAGCTGCCCGCTGCTTCCTGAACGATGGACATCTGCCGAGCCGCATCGTGCAGCCCGTCCATGCTCTTTGATTCGACAACGACGTCTGCCAGAAAGCCGTGGATACGGTCACGCATTTCGTGCGTGAACCCAGCCATCACACTGTTGACCACAATCATGGTGGCCACACCGAGCATAACGCTGACGATACTGGCCAGGGCGATATATCGAGTTCGCAGATAGCGCAAACACAAAAGCAGTTTGTACATTCGGCACTCCTTTGCCGCGCCTGCAAGCAGGCGAACTTTGTTGTGGCGGAACGGTTGAAACCTGCGTTCACCCGTCTCCATGCCGTGTTTGCGGGGAGCCCACAACAGCTT
>CAYZYB010000202.1:0-7484 GCA_964481505.1 uncultured Planctomycetaceae bacterium
TGATAGACCATCGTTTCGCCATTGGCGCGGTGGCCTCCTTCCGGAAAGCGAGTCAGCAGGCGAACGGCATCGCTGCGTCGCAGCTCATAACGAGCGCTGAATCTTTGGACGACAGTTCCGGCTTTATCCAGAATAGCTACGTCCATTCGATCTTCCCCCACCCGCAACTCCATCGCTACATCGGCAGCCTTGTCTGCTGCGTTGCTCCAGATGCCCTGCAACAGCCTGACGTCGCTCGCGAGCTGTGGGTCGTCGTATTCCGTTTCAGCCGTTGCAATGCCCGCATCGCGAAACAAACGTAGCGGTTCGTAGGCAGATTTGTGGGAAGCACCCCAGTTCGAAAGACTGTCAACGGCGTTGTTCAGTCGAATGAAGTCGACGCCTTCTGCCTTCCTGCCTTGCATCTGTTTCAGGTAGTTGCTGATGACATCTTCCGCTTCGGAGTGACGATTCACCTCCGCCAGTTTGGTCGCGTATTCCAGCTGAATACCGCGCCCGGCCTCATCGCCATGAACGTTTTTTAGCATTGGAATCAGTTGCCCGTAAAGATCGACCGTTTCGCTGGCTGGCCTTCCCAGAATTGTCTTCAGCTGGATTGTCGCATTGAGCAACGACAATAGGTTCGCGTCGGAATTGTTCAAAACCGCTGTCGCTCGCGGCAGGATGTTGTCGGCAACTGCAACCGCGTTCCGCATCGCTGGTTTGTTGCTGCGTTGTTGAGCATTGTAAGCAGACCACGTCGCATATTGGCACTCGAAGGCAACAAGGTCCGTATCGTCATCAGGCACTGAAGCACGCATGGATTCGATGTCTTCACGCCATTCTTCGGCCAGACGTTTGCTGTCCGCCCTGCTCAAAAGAGGCGACCCAGCCAGAGCAGCGCGATCGGCGAATCTTCTCACCTGAATCTCACGTTTTTCAGCCAGCTGGCGAGCGTTCTCTGCGTTCGCTCGTTCCCGCATGGCCCATGCCGCGGTCAACGACGTCGCGATCAGGCCGACCAACAGAGAACTCAGAAGGAGACCGGCGAACAGAACGCTTTTTCGGTGCCGTCTGACAAATCGACTGAACAGGTACCACTTATCAGGCGGTGTCGCCAGAACAGGCCGATCTGTGAGATACCGGTCGATGTCTTCGGCAAACTGACTGGCTGTGCCGTAGCGTCGCGAACGATCTTTTTCGAGCGACTTTAACACGATCCAATCGAGGTCTCCGCGAAGGACGCTGGCGAGTTCTTTTGGCGCCACGGATCGTTGGTTGGCTGCATCCGTCATTGTGTCCAGCGTTGTCGACACATGATCCGACGGTCGTGACGGTTCTTCTTCGGCGATCATCTTCTGCCACGCTCCCCAGGCGGCAGATTGAATTCGTTTCGGATCGACCGGAGTTGCGCCCGTGAGAATTTCGTAAAGTAACACGCCCAGAGAATAGATGTCGCTGCGAGTGTCGATGTCGACGCCCGAACGTTCGGCCTGCTCAGGGCTCATGTACTGCGGCGTTCCGATCAGCTGCCGGAATTCGGTAAACAGCGTCTTCTCGGTCAATTCTACGTTGAGTGCTTTAGCGATTCCGAAGTCAATGACTTTCACCAATGGCTTGTCGTCGGCCACTGTGACAAGTACGTTCGACGGCTTGATGTCGCGATGCACGATGCCTTTTTGATGAGCGTGCTCAACCGCGTGACAGACCTGTCGAAACAGTTCAAGTCGTTTTTGAAGCGGCATGCGAACTCGGTCGCAGTATTCGGTAATTGCTTCGCCGCGGACCAATTCCATTACGAAGTACGGTCGACCGGTTTCTGTCGCTCCTCCATCGTAGACCTGTGCAATGTTGGGGTGATCCATGATTGCAAGGGCCTGGCGTTCTGCTTCGAAACGTGCCAGCGCCTGACCAGTGTCCATACCGAGCTTGATGATCTTCAGCGCAACACGCCGCCGGACGGGTTCTGTTTGTTGAGCCATGTAGACCTGGCCAAAGCCGCCTTCGCCGATTTGTTCGAGCAGTTTGTACCGACCGATCGTGTCGCCTGGTTTTTCGCCGATCTTTACGAAGTCGGCGTCGTCCGTCTGTTCGAAGCCAGCGGTTGCGTCCGCGAGAAATTCGCCGCAGTTTTCGTACGACCTCAGTAGAGAACGTACGTCGTCAGCCAGTTGCGGATCTTCCCCGTTTAATTGCTGTTCGCGTTCTTCCTCCGAGAGGTCACAGAGTTGCTCGAACAATTCCTGGGCGCGAGGGTGCATTGCAGAGTGCCTTATTTCAGGGACGATGTTTCGCTGGGAATGATTGGGCGCCGAAGGATCAACCTACCGAGTCAGTTCCTGACGCAGCCACGCTCGAGCAAAGCTCCAGCGACGGTCCACAGTCCGCGGTGGAAGATCCATGGCGGCGGCTGTTTGGTCGACGGTTAATCCTGCGTAGAATCGGAGGCGGACAATTTTGCCAGCTTCCGGATTCTCATCCTCAAGGCGACAAACGGCCTCTTCGAGCGCCAAAATTCCTTCTGAATTTTCCACAGAAGCCAACTCTGCAAGGCTGGCGACTGATAACACAGCCTTTTTCGCCGTTCCCCCACGTTTCTCGCGACCGTGGCTGCGGGCGTAATCGAGCAGAATTCGGCGAATCGCTTCTGCCGCGGCAGAATAAAAATGAGCCTGATTCTTCCATGGAACTTTTCGTGGTCCCACCAATCTCATGTAAGCTTCATGCACCAAAGCCGTGGCGCTAAGCGTATGATCCTTGCGTTCTGCCTGCAGACACTGCTGAGCGGCAGCACGTAACTGTGCATAAACGAGTGGCAGCAAATCATCTGCCGCCTGCTTGTCGCCAGCCGAAGCCTGTTCGAGTAGCCCGGAAACGTCCGGAGCTGGTGTTGAGTCGTGCTGGCTCATCGCATTACGAAATCTGCTGCTGGTGGGCGAACGGACGGCTATTCTAAACGGTGCAGGTGTTCACCTGCTTTGCGGACCAGCAGGATTCCTTCGTCTTCGCGGTTCGCGAATGACTCGACGTCAATCGTAGCGGGATCTCGATACGCCAGATTGATGCGTTCGCATACTTCGCGAGGAATCTGCGACGCGATCGTCACTGTCACGCGTGGTTTTTCGACGCCGTCTTCAAACGTTCCCGTACCGCGGACGTGCGTTGAATGTGCAAGCACGCCCCACGGATGATCTTTGAATTTTTCCCATTGCTTTGTGAAGTAATCACGGACGTGATAGCCAATTGCAGAAATCGATTCACCATGAGTGATCGAAATTTCTTTCATGTGCGGTGCGTAGATGATTAATTCACCGCCGTCTTCAACAATCGGTTCCAGTTTGTACATGCACTTACCGGCCACCCAGAGTTCGTCGTACATCAACGGCGCACACGACAAAATTTGCTTATACGGTTTCGCAAAACGCTTGATGTGGACTCGACCAGACAACTCCGACGCCGACAGCCAGGCATCTTCCGGCGTTCCGTAGTACATGCCGTACGGCGAAGCATCGGCGGCGACGACAAATGCCAGGCAACGTCGTTCGACCGGGATCAGCTTTGCCGCCCGATTGACAATTCGGCGAACCAGTGTGTCCTGAATGCCAATGATGCCCACGTTGGTAATGAGCGCGCCCAGCCAGTGAAAGAAATTCAGCAATTCGGGGCCGGAAATCCCGGGGAAGAAGTACTTGTTGCCACCGCTGAATCCCATGACTTCGTGCGGGAAGACCGGGCCAACGATCAAAGCGACATCGCACTCCAGAATGCGCTTGTTGATTTGAACGGGAACTTCCATCGACAACACGCCGTTCGAAATTTCGCGTGTTTCCTGTTCCGTCAGCGTTCCAATCGTTGCCAGCGCATCCGGGTTGTCCCATTCGTGGTTGTGCAGACCGACGTCATCGCAGGGATCTTCGTCGGCAATGCCCAGCATCGACCGGATTTTCTCCATCGGCATCGGCTGATGAGTGCCCAGTGCGACGACGAGGTCCAGTTGTGCTGCAACGGGGCTCAGCAGTTTGCGAATCGCCGGAAAGATAACCGGCAGCGGAGCTGTTCGAGTGGCGTCCGGAACGATCAGCAGAACTTTTTTGCCTTCGAATTCGCCTACGGGCACATTTTCCTGCACCCATTTCTCAATGTCCGCGTTGCTGAGTGTCTGAAGATCGACTGCCATAAAGAAAACTAACTGAGGTATTCGGCGAGAGTGCTGTGACCCGGGAAATTGACATCTGCGGAACCGGAAGCTTAGGCCCCGGTGATTTTCGCAACTCAGCGAATGAGCGCCGATGGCATCGAGCCGGAGAACTTCAGCAACATTAGCCCACAGCGCACGGTTCTTGAGACTGTAGTTGATTCTTCCTTCCGCGTAAATTCCCGAAACGCAACTTCACCCGCAAACGGACAACTTGTTTCGGTATTGCGAAATCCTGGCAGCTGTTCTGGCAAAGAACACGCTGGATGCGTTAACCTTCCCGGTCCGCCAGAATCCCAAAGGCCGGTTGAGTTTCCCCTTCTTCTCGAACTCCGCTTGCTGGAAGCACATCGCTTCAGGATTGCGGATCAGATCGTACACCCGTCAATAACGACCGATTCCGGTCAGAATCGTTTTTACTTCCAGGGATTGCATGACTCTCGCGGAGCTTCTTCAGAGCCGTTTTCGAGCCGACTTACGACATCGTGGTGCCGCCTATATCGAAGCGGAACGCGTCTCGCTCACTCGTGTTACTCCGGAAAACGTTTTCGGACTTGTTGTTGATGGAGTCGAACATCAAACGCAGTTGCGATATCAGGAGGCTGAAATTGCGCTGTTTTGCACGTGCGATCAGTTCGCCAAAAGCAAAGCCTGCAAGCATTTATGGGCCACCGTCCTAACCGCGGATCTGGAAGGGTACGTAAACCCGGCGATTCGCCCCGGTCGACTTGCGCCGTTTGTGGTTCGCGATCTTAGCGCCCCCATTCGTGTCGACGATCTGACGCCCGGTTATGACACGGAAGGCGATGTCACGGGCCCCGGTGGCTCGAAGAAGCAGGTGGCAACTGCTGTTCGCGAAGTCCGTCTGCGACCGTGGGAAGCGAAGCTTGCCGGGTTGCAGGAAGAAATGGAAACCCCGACCAGTGGCACCAAGAAAACGCAGGGGCAGGAACGTCAGATTTTTTACGAAATTGATCTGGAGGCCAGCAAAGAAGGCGACAAGCTTGTCGTTCAGGCATCTCAGCGACAGCGTCGTTCCAGTGGTCAGTGGGGCAAAGTGAAGCCACTCAAGATTCGTCCCGGCGAATTAGACCAGATTGAACACGAAGACGATCGCGTTTTCCTGTCGTACCTTGCCGGGGCGATTCCGGAACGCAACAACTGGTCCACACAACAGGCAGAACTGCGCGCTGCGGCGCACCGATTTCATCTTCCGTACGAACTCGGCACGTTGATTCTGCCTGAAATGTGTCGTTCCGGACGCCTGGCGATTGCCGGTGTCGACGACAAGGCTGCTCAAACTCTGGAATGGGACGAAGACTCACCCTGGGAACTGACGGTGCGCGTAAAACGCAATTCCGATGGCAGCGGCTGGCTCGTCACCGGGCTTCTAGTGCGCGAAGACGAATCGATGGATTTATCTGAGGTGCCGCTGGCTGTGCCGGGCGGATTCGTCGTCACCAACGATTCCATCGGTCGACTCCGCGACTTTGGCGCGGCGGAGTGGATGAGCATGCTGATGTCGGAGAAAAGCCTTAGCATTCCCGCCGCCGACCAGGACGATTTCGTCGACAAGCTGCTGGACATCCCAACGCTTCCGCGGCTGGAACTGCCGAAAGAACTTCAGCTGGAAGAAGTTCGTGCCACACCGTCACCTTCGCTGAAGATCTTTACCCCGCCAATGTCGAAGTGGCGAAACGACTCGCTGACCGCGGAAGTTCTGTTCGACTACATGGGCACGCAAGTGGCGGGTCGCAACGCGCGCTGGGCCGTCGTTCAACGCGAACACAATCGCTGCATTATTCGAGACCGCGGTTTTGAAACGACTTCGTGGGAACGTCTTCGCGAACTCGGTTTCCGCAAACGTCTAAACGGCTCCGCAACAAACGCGGATGTGGAAATTGCGCGGCGTGATTTGGGTCGGGCTGTTCGAGATCTCGTGGATGACGGCTGGGAAGTCTTCGCCGACGGCAGCAAAGTGCGTCAGGCGGGGGCAATGAAATTCCGCGTGCAGTCTGACGTCGACTGGTTCGACGTTAACGCACAGGTAGACTTCGAAGGCAAATCCGTAGCCTTTCCCGAACTCCTTCAGGCACTCGAACGCGGCGACGCAACCGTTCGGCTTGACGATGGTTCGCTGGGAATTCTACCGGAAGAATGGCTCGAACAGATCGGCATGATTTCCGGCCTCGGAACGCTCAGCGAAGATGCGCTGCGGTTCTCAAATTCGCAGGCAGCTCTGCTGGACGCGCTGCTTTCGGCTCAGGATGAAGTTGATTTTGACGAGAAGTTTCAGGAGATGCGCGAGCGTTTCCGAAACTTCTCCGGCATCGAACAGGTAGAAGCTCCCAAAGGCTTCGTCGGTGAACTCCGCGACTACCAGCGGGATGGTTTGTCGTGGATGACATTCCTGAACGACTTCAATTTCGGCGGCTGCCTGGCTGACGACATGGGACTCGGAAAAACCGTCCAATTCATCGCGATGCTGATGAAGCACCGAGAAACGACTGGTAAAAAGAAGGCGGCGCCGACGCTAATCGTTGTGCCGAGAAGTTTGATCTTCAACTGGATGAACGAGTGCAAGCGCTTCGGCCCGGACCTGAAGGTCATGGATTACACCGGCATGGAACGTGCCATGCTGCGGGATGACTTCGCGAAGAACGACATCATTCTTACGACATACGGAACGGTTCGTCGGGACATCACGATTCTGAAGGACATCGAATTCGACTACGTCGTGCTCGACGAAGCTCAAACCATCAAGAACCCGTCGTCTCAGATCGCGCGAGCTTCGCGCTTGTTGCGGGCCCGTCATCGGCTGGCACTCAGTGGTACGCCTGTTGAGAATAATGCGGGCGACCTGTGGTCGATTTTCGAATTCCTCAATCCAGGCATGCTTGGGCGCAGTTCCGCATTTCGAAATCACGTGTCGGATCCGGACAGTCCGGATTCGCGCAAGATGGTGGCACGCGGCCTGCGGCCGTTCATTCTGCGGCGAACTAAAAAGGAAGTAGCGGCTGAACTGCCAGATCGTTTGGAAGAAACGATCTACTGCGAAATGCAACCAGACCAGCGTCGGCTTTACGACGAGTTGCGGATGCACTACCGCGAATCCTTACTGGGAGCCGTCGAGAAAGACGGCATCGCCAAGACGAAGATGCATGTTTTGGAAGCATTGCTGCGACTGCGACAGGCGGCCTGCCATCCTGCGTTGCTGAATCGTGGTGAAGAAGACGAAGCTTATGCCAAGCTGGAGTTCCTGATTCCGCACATCAAAGAACTGGTCTCCGAGGGGCATAAGTCGCTGGTG
>CAYZYB010000203.1:0-7479 GCA_964481505.1 uncultured Planctomycetaceae bacterium
ATTCAGGACTCGTCCTCGGCCAGACGCTACTTGCTTACAATACGGCTCGTGCTGGTACCGACGGATCAGGGACGCTGATTAATTCAGTTGGGACGGCCGAACTGACGCACGGACGTTTTTCTGAAAATTCTTGAAATCCATCGAAGTGCGGACAGACTGACGGGGTTCAAACGTACCTACAGCGAAAGTTCCCGGTCGTTCGCTTTGTTTTGGCAACAGTTGCGACCTCGTTTTGAGATGTTGTGACGTTTTCCAAACACCCAGCTGATTGCGGTTGTTGTGTGAGTTTGCGGTGTGAATGCGCTTGGGAGTCAAACTCGCCCTCCACACGCTGCTGTTTAAAGAAAGTCTTTCTGTGGATTCTGTATTGAAGCTTGTCTGCGCCCTTTGCACGTGTTTTTGTCTGTTCACGCCGGCGTCGGCGGAAATTATGCGATTCGATAGCGCACCACTGGGGCACACATTTAGCAGCACTTATGTCGAAGACGGCATTCGTATGACGACCCCCGGAGACACCATCAATATCTTCGGTGCACCTTTCCCGATAAATTCCGGCGGTACTTTTTCTAACTTTGCGGGAGTGACTGAGTTTCAATTTGATGACGGCAGTTCGTTCGACCTTGTTGGGCTTGATGCTTTCAACAACGGTGGCACGGGAAGCGGCACGGAATTTACGGTAACCGGTTTCTTGACGGCTGGAGGAACGATCACTGACACATTTCTCGACCCGCCCTTTCAAGGTGTTTCACAGCCGTTTGCCAATGCCGCCTTCGTAGGTCTTGATCGCATTAGTATCCAACGCACCGATGGCGACAATGAAGTGATCGTTTATGATAATATTGAGATCGTGGCGGCCAGCACGGCAGCGGTCCCGGAACCCTCGAGCTTTGCACTTCTTGGTCTGGGTTGTCTTGCATTCGCCGGATATCGTCGCCGCACGTTGAAGCAGGCCGCGTAATGGCATCGCAGAAGCGTCCGAACTACATCAGCCCTGCAAGTTCTGCTCGCAACCGTCGCAGGATTTTTGATCGAGCCAGGTAAACGGCGTTGGCCGTGATGCCCAGCTCGGCCGCGATTTCCGCCGCCGGTTTCTGATCCACGACCGACATCCAGCAGGCTTTGCAGCTGGTCGGTTCAAAATCAGCCTCCATCAATTCGATGGCCCGCTTGATCAACAGGTCGGAATACTCCTGTTCCGAAAGAAAGTCCACAGCGGGTTCATGATCGTCCAGCTGTTGCCCCATTTCCTGCATCACCCGTTGCTGGATGCCTCGCCGCCGCAAAAAATCCCGCGCCTGATTCTGGCTGACGGTCTTCAGCCACGAACGAAAACTTCGTGACGCGTCGTATTCGTATGCAGCCATCTTCACGACAAGCTTCGCCATCACGTCCTGTGCAAGATCTTCCGTTTCGGCCTCACTGAGTCCCAGGCGACTGCCCCATCGAAGAATCAGTGGCGTATACAGATCAATAAAGCGTCGCCAGGCCGCATCATCATTGGGAGAGCGCAGCGATTGCAACAAAGTAACGGATGTGGATGTTGTAGATTTCAAAGGCCCGGCTCGAAAAGTCCTCGCGACAATGGCACGCCTGATTGTCCCTAAAATGCTAAGCCGAATTTTGCGCTTCTAAGAGCTACCGGAAAGCACCAATTGAGGAATTCCTGGTTTTGCGGACAGATTGCCGGTCGATTGTTCGCACCTCTCCTGCAACCGCGCTAATGAACGCCAATCGCTCAACTAATGGGGGGACCGCAGGTTTTTCTGTCTTGCCTGGCAAAACGCAGTGCGGGCAAGGTTCGCGTGTCGCTACAGAGGTGCTTTATTACCACTACGAACCTGCTGGCAGAGCGATCGAACCATCCGTGGGATCAGAGGCTCCAATCGTCGGCGTTACTTCGCCTCAATTCGATACAGAGCTTTTTCCGTTCTTGCGAACAGTGCATCGCCGGCAACGGCGGGCGACGCCATGAAGCCGTCAATGAGCGTGTTCTTTGCGAGCTCTGTTCCTTCGACACCTTCTGCAATGACCGTGGTCACGCCGTTTTGGCCAAAGAAATAGATGCGCCCCGCAGCGTACAACGGCGACGCGCTGAAGTCGCCGCCGACTCGGATCTTCCAGACTTCTTCTTTATCTGTCGCTTTCAGGCATGATGCGATTCCGTTGTCAGTGACGGTGTAGAGATGCCCTTTCACAATCAGCATTGATGGCTTTTTGGGGGCGTTTTTGTCGGAAGTCCAGCGGACATGCGAATCCGTTACATCTCCTTCGCCGTTGATATCGACCGCCACCAGCCGTGGCTGCATGTAACTTGTCGACAGGTAAACCACACCATCTTCGGCAACCGGACGCGGCACCGTCGAAAATCCAAGCTTACCGTAGTTGGCCTTCCAAACTTCTTCGCCGTTGTTTGCGTCGTAGCCATAGACCCAATTCGCGGCTGGCGAAATTACCAGTGAACGGCCATTCGCTTCCAGCACCAGCGGCGTGCAGTAGGCCTTCTGAAGTTCAGGCTTGGGATCCATTTCTCCAGAACGTTTTGTCTTCCACTTCAAGTCGCCGGAGTGTCGATCGAATGCCGCCAGAAACTGTTCATCGATGCCGTCGAAATGAATGATTAGTAGATCCTGCCAAACAATGGGCGAACTGCCAGGTCCGTTCTGGTGATCGACCTTCACGTCACGGAATTGCCAGACGACTTTCATCGTTTCACGATCGACGCACGCCGTGCCATACGTGCCAAAGTGAAAGTATACGTGCTTTTGAGAGATAACCGGCGTTGGCGACGCATAGCTGTTGAGAGCGTGCTTGGGTTCTGGTTCTGCTACGTCAAACAGCGAAATCTGCTCCTCAATCCTGCCTGTGTTGCGGTTGATTAAAATCGCCTGCAGAGACATTCTGCCGGCAAGCTGCAACGATCGAGGGTTCTTGACATCCGCCATTCGTTTCTTCTGCTCTTCAGCAGTCAACTCTTCCGTGATGGCGGTCGTGAGCCAGATTTGGTCGCCGGAAATCACGGGAGACGAGTGACCTTCACCCGGAATGGGAGTCTTCCAGGCGATGTTTTCATCTTCGCTCCAGGTCAGAGGCAATTTGGTCGACGCCACATGGCCCTGTCCGTCCGGACCACGAAACTGTGGCCATTCACCATCAGCAAAGGCAGAAACAGCGGCTAAACAGAGAACGGAAAGCAATAGTGGCTTCATGGAGGGCATCTTAATTAACCAAGGTGGGAAGCGACAAAGTCGTGCTGGCTCGATCACCGAAAACACGACGCAGGACGGATCGTTTATTTCTTAGAGGACTGCTTCAGTGATTGTCTGTATTCCGCGATGATCGCTTCAGGATCCGCGTTGAACGCCTGCACGCATCCTGAGCAACAAACATAGTAAGTCATTCCGTCAAATTTGACAGGAATCGTACCGAGACCTCCAGTGACAATACACTTTCTTTGATTGCCGCCAGCCGTTGCAAGTTTGGCCCCTGATCGCGTGTATCCGACTTCGGCGATTCTGCGGAACGAACCGGTCTGCGATGAACGCTGCTCGAAAAGGATTGTCGCTCGAATGTCCTTGAGCTGCTGAATTGTGCAGCGGAATGTGTGACCGTTAGCATCTGCAGCAGACTGTAGCACGATTTTCTTGGGCCACGCAGCTGGCATTGCCCCAACGTATTCTCGAATGCCACCATCCATTTTTTGATGCAGCAACAATTGCTCGCCGTTGGCATCCCACTTGATTGTGAGTTGCTCGAATTGTCTCCCGCCCTCACTTTTTACACTGATGGCTGGTGTCTTTGCGGTGAAGTCCCATGCGAACGAAGTTTTCTCGGTCCACGCACCTTTTCGGGAGCCTCGCTTGGGCTGTCCAACACCGCGCCAACTGCCGATCAGCGAATTCAGAGGTTTCAGCTGACTAATGAGCTGATGGCCTGGCTGCGAAGGCGAGCTGGTGCTGTCGTCAGCCGATATCTTCACCACTTGTAATATGAAGCCAGCAACAAAGGCAGCTGCAATAAGGCGGTTCGTCAGGACAAGTGTTTGCACGGCTCTTCACTTTCACAATTTGCATTGAATTCGCGTGATGAATCAACTTCGCCGCATGATACGCACATTTCCGCCTCAGAGCGAATTGCGGCCGACCGCGTTGCATATGGCATACTTGAGCGGAATTTCGTTTTTTGAGCTTATCCTAACCAGAACAATCGGCATAACCGGACCAGCATGCAGAATCATGCAACGGAATAACCAGACTGACCATCGGTGCTAGCACAACCAGTCGATACAGGGAAAGGAGGATCGAACCGCGATATCCGTACAAGCTATCGCATCGATCACTGGACCATACCAAAACAGCTCAGGGATTGAGCTTCCGGGATTTTTACCGGACAGACCACTGCAGTCGATTTCACGGCTGTGTTCTCCAGGGAGGGGATTATGTTGGCCATACAGATCACGAAGATCGGACTTCGCCAATACTTGTTCGCGAGTACTTTACTTCTGATTCCGTTCTGCACTGGATGTACAACCACTTCCAGTATTCCGGTAGGCGGATCCTGCGGAGCCATGGTTGGATGTGGCGACGGAAGTTGCTCAGCCGGCGGTGGCTGCTCAGTCGGCGGTGGCTGCGGTGACGGCAGCTGCGGAATGGGGTGCACCACCGAAGGCGGCTGCGGCGCGTCTGGCTGCGGTGATGGATGTGGAGGCGGACAGGCGTGCTGTGAAGTTCCTCGAGAGCTTCGCAAAACGGCATTGCCCGAATATCGCATCGAACCACCAGATGTGATTCTGATTGAAGCAGCAAACCACCTGAGACCGGCTCATGCTGGTATTCTGCCTGGTGAGCCGCTGTTGATTCAGGTTAATCGAACACTTCCGTCAGACGTCAAAGAGGAAGCTGTTTCAAAACAGTTTAAGACGATCAACGGCATTTACGTGATCGGAACTGACGGCTATGTCAATCTCGGTCCGGAATACGGCAAGGTTCTTTGTTCTAACCAGCCGCTGCAGGAAATTCAGCGTCGCGTAGAACTGCACCTCAATCGAATTCTGAAGAAGCCACAGGTTCTGGTCACTTTGCCGGACCCAACCACAAAGCAAATCGTCGCTGGTCCACATCTTGTACGACCGGACGGAACAGTTGGCCTGGGTATCTACGGCGATGTTTGGGTTGCCGGTATGACTCGAGCAGAAGCAAAGTGTGCCATCGAACGACATCTGAGTTCACACATGCACGCTCCGGAAGTCACCATCGACGTGCTCGGCTATAACAGCAAGTTCTACTATGTCATCGCAGACGGTGGTGGAGCTGGTGAAAGCGTAACGCGAATCCCGTGTACTGGTAACGAAACCGTTCTTGATGCGGTTTCACAAGTCAGTGGTCTGCCATCCGTAGCCTGCAAAGGGCGAATCTGGATCGCTCGACCGGCACCGGAATGCTGTCGCCCGGACCAGCTTCTTCATGTGGACTGGCGAGGCATCGCTGAAGGTGCTCAAACCTGCACAAACTATCAGATGTTGCCTGGCGACCGACTGTACGTGAAAGCAGATCGCTTCGTCACATTCGATACGAACTTCGCCAAAATTACCGCTCCACTGGAACGACTCCTTGGGTTCGCCATTCTGGGTAACGGAACTGTCCGTGGATTCCAGCAGGGGTCAAATTCCTTCGGCGGCAACGGTAGCGGATTCTAAATTTGACACGAAGGTGTGTTGAAGGGGCACTGTCGGACTTTGAGAGAATTTCAACAGTGGACCGAGCGGTCTTTCAGACTTTGTGCCTGCATCTGAAAGAACAAAGCCAACACATCTGCGTCACAAGTCAGGCCACACGCGGCTGATAGACTACTAATTCTGAACTGAGAATTTCATTTCAACCTGCTCGAACTCACTTTCTCGGAAGTCCGGAGACAACAATGTCTAAGTTTCTGAAACTGATCTTTACACTCACGCTCACAGTGGGACTGTGGCAGGCTTGTGGTTCGTCCGCGATGGCACAAAGCAACTATTCGCGGATCAACAAACCATTTGACCGGCCCACTTTCAGCCCGTACCTGAATCTGTTTCGGCGGGGTGGCGGACCGGTTTCGAATTACTTCGGTGTGGTTCGTCCTCAGCAGAACTTTTATGCACAGAGCAACGAGTTCGAGGCAGAGTTGGAAGAAGTACAGGACCGCCAGAGAGAAGGTTTTAACTTCAATCAAAGAGGTCGACGTATTCCAGGTGTATACACCCTGGGAATCACCGGGCACGCCGTCGGATTCGACACCATTCGCCCGAACGGCAGTGGTGAAGGCGGTCAGTCGGGAATTCAGTTGAGTGGCTTCAACAGCCCTCAGAGCGGAAATCAATTCGGCAATACCTCGGGCCAATCAGGTTTTGGAAACGGGAATCAGGGAGGCAACTCCGGAAGAGGATTTGGCTCAAACAGTGGTTCAGGATTCGGGTCCTCGAGTCGGGGCTTCTAAGCTGACTCATGTTGAGAGTGAATTTTTCGCGATTCACTCGAAAGCAGCAATCCGGCGTCGCCATTCGTAAAATTTTTTCAACCAACTTATTCGCAGAAAAGTTGATCATGGTTTCAAACATTCTTCGCAAAATTCAGAAGTTAGCCGCCGTCGGCACTTTGTCTTTGTGTGCCGTTGGAAGCGCTTCTGCAGGATTGTTCTGCAACATGGAACTGTGCCAGGAGCAGCGAGCGTATTACTCACCGGCCTGTGAACAGGGTTGGGGATATCATCCTACCTGCTGGCGGAAGTTTCCGCCTGTCGAACCTTGTTCGGGATGGGGCGACTACTGCCCATCTTGCCAGACAGACGGAGGTATTCAGCCTGCTGGCGGAGCACCAATGCAGTTCCAGGCAGCACCTCCGCTTTTGCAAGGTGCTCCGGTTGTTGTTCAGCCGCCAGCCACAACTTACGGGGCTCCGATTCAGCAGCCGCAAACGTTCACTGCTCCATCGTATGGTGCACCAATGCAGGGGACGCCAATGCACAGTCAGCCGATGCAGCCGATGCAGAGTTTTGACGAGCCAATGCAAATGACCCCGAACGGTGGAGCGGACAATGGCAATAGCATGCCGCCACTGCCCGACTCAGCGTATATGCCTCAGCAACCGAGTCGTTATATGCAGGCCAGCCAGTCAAACTGGACGCAGCAGCCATACGGTGGAATGCGTCCAGCGACTGTCCGACCTCAGGGGCTGCCACCTGCGAATTCGACTCAGGGCATGCCAATCCGTGGCATCTCGTTTAGCCGTGTTCGACCAACCACGACCAGCTCTGCCGCCGCACCGAAGCGCACGCTGCTTCAGCGAATGCTGCCCGGCGGCAAATAGCCGAAGCGACTGCCGTCCCCGCAGGCGGCAGTCACTTTAGCTCACTGGAAAAAGCAAACTGCAAGTCAGTTTGCTTTTTTCGTGCGCGGATGTCGAATCCCACGAAATGCCAAGCACTGATACCGCCTTTCGAGCGTACCAACAA
>CAYZYB010000204.1:0-7438 GCA_964481505.1 uncultured Planctomycetaceae bacterium
TGGACTTCCATCTCTTCGCAACGCCGCAGCATTTCCTTTGCGGCGGCGACGTGGATGGGTGATGTAATCCGTTCCGCGGTTTGTTTTCCGATGCCGTCAACCGTTTGCAGCGTTTGCACCGTCTGCCGCAGAACGGCGGCAGGTGTGTCAAATGCCTGAAGCAGGTTCGCCTGCAGTCGGGGGCCAACGCCTGGGATCATCGACAAAGCCAGTGCAGACAGCAGTCTTTCTACACGAGGGATATCAGCATCACTGGAATCTGTCACCGGCATTGGCTTTTGCTATACGACACGAGATCCATTGCTGATCACAGTCGTCAGTTTGGGAACGGAGAGATTCTGGTCGGTGATTGCACTCCAATCATCAACACTCACGCGGAAAATGGCGACAGTTGCAGGTGAGACCGCAACGGAATCTCCACCCCAACTGTAGATCAGATTGGCAATGCCTGGGTTGTGGCCTACAAACAGAACGGTTTCGTCTTCTTCTTTTAATTCTTTGGCCGCCAGCCTGAGGTATTCGCCGGCAGGCGAAAAATACAGAGATTCGATTGCTTCGGGCACCGGCGGTGCTTCGAAATGTTGCACCAGGATTTCGGCGGTCTCCTGTGTGCGAGTCGCGGTTGAGCAAAGGATCCGGTCCGGCCGTGCATGCTTAGCAAGAACTTTTGCCGTAGCTTCGGCGAGCTGTTTTCCTGATGGCGTTAGCGGTCGATCGTGATCACTGAACGCAGGGTTTTCGGAACTGGCATGTGAGTGCCGCATCAGGATGACTGTCTTCATGTTCTGCCGTGTTTTCTTTACAAGCCCGTTGACGAATCTTCAATTTGGTTTTCGTTTCGCGATACGTTTGGCGAGAAAGTGGTCATCGTAGTTCAGGATAATCGCCAGAGCTGTGGTTGTTCGCTGTTCGATGTCGCCGCGGTCAGAGACTTTTCGTGGAATTGTATAAGCACCACTTTCCAGCATCCGAAACGCGTTGGAAACTCGGTTCCGCATTCGCTGACGGAAATCAGTGAGTTCGGCCTGCGTCAGATCAGAACGTTCCAGCGTCGTACGACTGCCACTGCGTTGTCGATCCAGTTTTGCCAGTGTGTCACCTTCGCTGCGGTAGAGGTATCCTGATTCCCACCCGCGCCGAAGCAGTCCGTTGGCGTCGAATTGATAAAACGGATCCTGATCAAAATAAAGACTCAGTGATCCGTTGTCACGGAAGCCCACCGTCAAAACCTGCCAATCATTCTGCGTCGACGAACGCCCTGCATGACAGAATTCCGCTCGCTCGACGAGTGCTGTTGCGTCTGCGATCAGGTCTTCTTTGTCGGACTCTGTTCTGGCCATGGGGAGGAATGTGACGCCATGAGGGGGAAGTTGCAAATGATCGGCTGGTCGTAAAAATCGGATTTCGTACCGAATACGCCTTCAAAAAGCGGCGTTCGGCCAAAAAACCGGGCGGCATGGGCCTATTTATTACGTTACCATTATAAATTGGGATCAATCGGAAATGTGAACTCTCACCGCCTTACCCTTGGCATTTCGGCAGCAAACGAACTGGTGCGATCCCCATTGGAGACACTTTGATGACGAGTAACTTCAGGGAAGAACAACCTGCCCAGCGCACGCTGGTCCAGGATGCTGCTCGCCTGGAAGACGTTCGTCTGAAACATCAGCGTATCCGATGCGTCCTGGAAGCGGCCAATGCGGATGCCGTGCTTCTGCAGGACCCGGCCAACATCGCCTGGTTTACGGCAGGGACAGACCTGCTTCGCTGCGGCGCGGATGGCGGTTCGACAAGTGTTTTTATCACACGCGAAGCGCGGCTGTTTGCCACCAACTCTGTTGACTCAGCGCAGATTTTTGAACGCGAAGCATTCGGACTGGGTTTTCAACTGAAACAACGCGAGTGGTTTAAGCCACATTCGGAACTCATTACGGATCTTTGTCGTGGTCGGCGAGTCATCAGTGATCGGGGGCCTGAGGGAACCGTTGCGGAACAAAAATTGATTTCAGAAGTTAGACTTCCGCTGACGGATCTTGAAGTCGATCGTTTGCGATTGCTGAGCACGGTGGCTGTTCACGCCGTCGAAGCGACCGCTCATAATCTTCGGGCCGGTGTTACCGAATCAGAAGTTGCTGGTGAAGTCAGCCATCGTCTGCTGAAACGTACTGTTGCAGTCGGACGAATTCAGGTTTGCGCCGATGGCCGCAATGACCGTTACCGCCATTGGACGTTCGGCGAACAACCCATCCAAAACTACGCGGTCATTTCCTGCGTGGCCAGACGCTGGGGGCTGCATGTTGGCGTCACGCGGACTGTGTGCCTGGAAAAAGTCCCCAAAGATCTCTGGGCCGTCTATCAAAAAGCGGCGCTCGTACATTCGACGGGGATGTTCTTTTCTCGCGACAAATCGACTTTGGGCGACGTGTGGCAGAAGGTGCATCGCATCTATGAAAAGTTCGACATCGGCAACGAATGGCAACTGGCAGATCAGGCCAACGTACTTGGATACAGCAAAAGCGAATGCCAATTGATTCCGGGTTCGACGTGGCAACTTCAGGCTCCGGTCCCTGTCTTCTGGCATCCTTCTGTCGGACCAGCTTTGCTTGGGGATACAGTGCTGTGCCGCGAGTCATCGAACGAAATCCTCACGGCATCGGCTTCATGGCCTCAGATTCCGATCCAGGTCAAGGGACGAGAAGTCAGTTGCCCGGGCATTTTGCTGCTGAAGAGCGACAAAAGCACCGACGAAGCAGTGGCCTGCATTGATCACCCGGACGAAGAAATACCGTCACCGCTGGAATCTGTGTGGGAAATGCGAGTGCCGCCGGAAGCGATTGCTATGGGACGCGAAAAATCGACGTGGTCTGAAAGCTAATTCGACAAAGCCACGATTCTCGCGCGGGGAATATCCTTGTCCTGCTCCCACGTTTTCTGGTCACGAGGCGGTGAACGCACATCGCTGCGGGTGTCAGCCTGCAGCTACATGCCGTCACTGCTTTGCAATTGTTCATTAGACTTGTGGGTAACGACAAGGAACTACCCACCACGCCATGTTGCCTTCGGGGATGAACTGCTCCGCAATCACTTATGCTAAGCAGACTCCTCGATCTACTTCTTGCCCAGGCTGCGAATCGCAGCGTCCAGCCCTTTGCCCTTCTTTGCTGTTGCGGCTGCCAATCCGGCTTTCAGTACACTGCCAAAGATCTCGGATCCAAACGACTTTTCTTTTTCTCCGCCTGCGTCGCCAGATTTTAAATCCGGTGCGTCCGTACGATCCGGGACCGGCAGCACGTCGCCGACTGCACTCGACAAAGGATCCGGGCCGCCGGTTTGACGCTGCACTTCGAATTCTCGCGCCGGAGTTGAAGGTGCAGAATCTGGTTTTCCTTTTCGAGCGTTCTCAATCGCTGCGATCACTTCATTGAGTTGTTCCGTGGGTCGTTTGAACCATTCAAGAGACCAAATGCGATGCATCGTCCAACCCTGACTACCAAGAACAGCATGCCGAGTGCGGTCGCGGTCTCGTGCAGAACGCGACGCCCGATACGATTCGCCGTCGATGTCGATGCCAAGAAGGTACCGGTCGGGATTTTCGGGATCCACAACCGCAAGGTCGACGAAGACTCCCGCAATTCCAACATGCGTTTGCACTTCGTATCCCTTTTCGGCCAGTTGAGCCTGCACGACTTCCACCAATCGGTCAGACGAGTCGCCACCAGCGGCGCCCGTCACTTGAGCTCCCGATTGTGCGAATCGCAGATATTCGCGGAATGCAGCCGGGCCACGACCGGTCGCCCGTTTCAGGTCGATGTCTTCGGCTCGCAACGACGCAAAGATCTCACATCGCCGTTTGGCGCGCGTCATCAGGACGTTAAGCCGACGTTCGCCGCCGGAGGAAGAAACGGGACCAAAGTTCAGTGAAACTTTACCGTTTTCTCCGGGACCGTATCCACAGGAAACAAAAATCACGTCGCGTTCGTCGCCCTGAATGTTCTCCAGGTTCTTGACGAAGAACGGGTTCGGTGCATTCGGGTCGAAGAAGTTCTCCAGTTCCGATGTGTCTTTGCGAAGAGCTTCCAACTGCTTAATGATCGTATCACGCTGGGACACGCTGAACGCGCCGACGCCGAGTGTCCAGTGCGGTCGCTCTTTGGCGTGTTGGATGATGGCTTCCGCCACAACCTTCGCTTCGACCAGGTTCTTACCGGATTTGAAAACTCCGTTTTCGATTTGATGGTACTTCACTCCCAGTTCGCCCGTTCGATAAGCGCTGGGAATGACATACAGTCGACCGTCATAGAATTCTCGATTCGAAACGGCAATCAGCGATTCGTGCTTACTGCGATAATGCCATCTCAGCATGCGCTGAGGCATGTTGCGAGCGATGCAGAGGCCGAGAATACTTTCGACGTCTCCCGCCTGCATTCCGGGGGCATCTCCATCGTCCAGATCGACGTCGCCAACAACGACTCCAAAAAACTGCGTCGGCGGCATTTGTTTATCGTCACCGACAACAATCATCTGACGACACCGCGCGGCGGCTCCGAGTGCTTCGACCGGACGGACCTGGCTGGCTTCATCGATGAGCAGGATGTCGAATTCGAGCGTTGCCGGATCGAGATATTGCGAAACCGACAGCGGGCTCATCATAAACACAGGTTTGATTGCCTGAACAGCGTTGCCGGCGCGTCGCAGCAAAACTCGCAGTGGCAGATGACGTCGTTTTTTCTGCATTTCGTGACGCAGCAGACCGACGGCTTCCGCCATGTTGCCTTCGCGTTTGCGGCCGATGCCAGCCCAGTGCCCGGCAGCCACTTCCGCGCGAGCGAGACGCAAACGTCTTGAGTCGAGTTGCTGGAATTCATCAATGTGCTGCTCAAAGCGATCGCCGTCGAACTCTTCCAGTTTCGGATTATCCTTGAGGATCTTTCTGAGCACCGCTTCAAAGAAGGCGAATCGGAATTGCGACGAAATTTCGGTCGCCGTGATGCTGCCATCTTCAATCCCCCTGACGATGGCTCCATCAGAAATAGGCGAAATGATTTTGCGAGAGCGGGCGTATTGCTGCCAATGCTGCAGGCCTTCCGGGTTGTCCTTCCACGACGACATTCGATCACGGATGTCTGTCAGATGAACGTCCGCTGCCGGTTGAAGTCGAACCAGGTTCTTCGCAGCTTCACTGCTACTGGATTCGACACTCTTTGTGGCTTCGCCAGGCTTTGCACCGAAGGCGACCGGGATATTCAATTTCAACGAATCGGAAATCGAACAGAAACCGTCCGCGAACGTGCTGAGTTTTGTGGTAACGTCGTCCGCCTTGGCCTTCAAAGATGCCGGATCGTCGATCAACGTCAGCAACGAACGAAAACGGGGCGATGCACCGGATTCTGCCGTCCCACTGTCCCACGCTTCCCATTCGGCGACGCGTTGCCAATCGGTCTTGTTGCCCAGCCAGTACTTTCCAAAAGCCTTTTCGCCGATCGTATTATTGTCGACCGCGTCTTTGACGCCCTTTTGGTGACCGTACAACAGGTTGAGGATTTCCAGTCTCCCTTCGAACGTTTCCGGAGCCGGACCTGCCAGTACGCTGTTGAGTGTATTCCGCGCTGCACGGTAGCCTGAGTTGAAAATGCGAAAGAATGACTGACCGTGAGTCGCATAGTCCTGGCGAGCTTTCGCGACGTCGGTTTCCCATGCCGCTTCAGATACCACGCCCTTGAGTTTTTCTTTGGCCGTTAAGATGGCTCGGGCGCCATCCGCCATTTCACCGACGGCTTTTCGGTTGTCGATCCAGATTGTGTTGGTCGCAGCCACCGCATCAACAGGCGGCGCCGACAGCAGCGCATCGACTGTGTTGAGTTGTCGGGAAGTGTCGGCCAGCGTGAGCGCTGGGTCGTCGCCAAGTTTTTGGCTGAGCGCGCGAACTGCTGCGATCAGTTCATCGGCACTGGCGATAGACTTCGGGACGGCGGTGACGAGTCGTTCCAGATCGAGCGGAAGAATCTGATCCAGCTCACAGCCGCGCCAAGGGTGTTCCGCGATCGTGCCAAGGTTGTCCATCACTCGCGATAGTTCGTCGATCGCGTTCATGTTGGTTTCGAATTGATCCCCCGTCCATGCGATCGCTTCATCCATTTTGAAATCCGGCAGGCTGGTCCCGGACGCTCGCAAATCGATCAGCGCGGTCAAGACCTGGTAAGGCGTCATGCCACTTGGGTCCTGCGGCGTGTGCATGCAGTCGACGTGATCGTTGAGTTCGTCGCGACGTTCTCGAAGTTGCTTGACTGTATCTTCCAGTTCGGCGGGAAGTTGCGGACTGCCGAGCTTTAGCGTGCGATCGAGCTCCTGAAGAACTTCACGTTTCTTCGCCTTATTGCTGTGCAATTCCAGGCACATGTCGCCGATGCCGATGTTGTCGAGTCGTCGTTTCACAACTTCCAGTGCAGCCATCTTTTCGGCGACGAAAAGGATCGTCTTTCCGGAATGCACGGCGGCGGCGATCAGGTTCGTAATGGTCTGAGATTTGCCTGTGCCTGGAGGGCCCTGAATCACGAGACTGCGTCCGCGACACGCTTCTTCGATGACCAGAGACTGTGAACTGTCGCAATCAATGACGTGCGCTGTTTGAGCGGGATCGAACAGCGAATCAATGACCGCATCGTCTTTGCAGAGCGGTTCGACGGCCGGAAACCCTTCGCCCAGCAGACCGCGGATTGTTGGGCGCTCTTCAAGCGGTTTTTCTTCCGGCCACGTGTCGGGATCAAGATCCCGGTACATCATCAGTTTTGTGAACGAGAAGAACCACAGCACCATGTCGTCTTCGAGCAATTCCCAATTGCCTTTGTTGCCGATAGCCTGACGAACTTCCGCAAAATATGCTTCGACAGACATTTCTTCGACGTCGGGGACTTCCGGTAAGTCGATGTCGAAGTCGATCTTGAGCCGGATCTTAAGCGTGAGGTTTGTTTCAATCTCATGTTCCGTCCATTTCAGGCTGAAACGCACACCGGCTTTGTCACGCACCAGTTCGACGGGAATCAATATCAGCGGCGCGTCAAACGTTTTCTCATCGTCGTCACACCAACGCAGAAAACCCATCGCCAAATAAAGGACGTTAACACCCTTTTCCTGAAATGACGCGTTGGCGTCGGTCACGAGTGTCATGAGTCGGTCGTCGAGCTCTTCCGGATCGAGCTCTGTGTGGAGGATCGAATCCGTTTTCGGATCGACCGGGTCTTCATTCTTTTTCTTCGTCGTCTTCTTTGTTTTTCGTTTCTTTTTGCCGTTGGATTCTTCAACCTCACCCTGCTCGAAACGCATCATCTCTTCGCTTTCGACCAGCAATTTGAAGACGTGTTGCGACAGCTCTTCCTTGATCTCTACAGCGTTGCCGCGTTCCTGATTCCGTTTTGTGTTCAAGAGCCGGTTGGAAGTGGAA
>CAYZYB010000205.1:0-7408 GCA_964481505.1 uncultured Planctomycetaceae bacterium
CAGTGTTTCGTCGTCGACCGGAAAGAATCCCATCGTTGCTCCGTATTCCGGTGCCATGTTGGCGAGGGTCGCTCGGTCAGCGAGTCCCATGGCGCTGATGCCGGGGCCGTAGAATTCAACGAATTTCCCGACGACGCCGTGCTGACGAAGCATTTCGACCACGGTCAGAACCAGGTCGGTCGCGGTCGCTCCATCCGCCAACGCTCCTGTGAGTTTGAAACCGCAGACTTCTGGTGTGAGCATGTAGACTGGCTGCCCAAGCATGACGGCTTCCGCTTCGATTCCGCCGACGCCCCAGCCGACGACGCCGAGGCCGTTGATCATGGTGGTATGACTGTCAGTTCCGACCAGGCTGTCCGGGAACGCGACGCCGTCTTTTGTCATCACAACGTTTGCTAGGTACTCGAGGTTCACCTGGTGCACGATACCGGTCGCGGGAGGAACCACGGTGAAGTTATCGAAAGCCTGCTGCCCCCAGCGGAGGAATTCGTAGCGTTCCTGATTCCGTTCAAACTCACGATCAACGTTTGATTGCAGGGCCAGCCGACTTGCGAATTCGTCAACCTGGACCGAGTGGTCGATGACGAGATCGCAGGGGACAAGCGGATTGATTTTTGTGGGATCTCCTCCCATGCGGACCATGGCCGATCGCAGTGCTGCGAGGTCGACGATAGCAGGTACACCGGTGAAGTCCTGCAGGACAACTCGACCAGGCTTGAACGGTACTTCTGCTGGCTTCGGATTCTTCGCATCCCAGCCAGCGAGTTTTTTTACATCGTCCTCGCTGACGACGAATCCGTCAACATTTCGCAGCACAGCTTCCAGGAGAACTCGGATCGAGTACGGCAACTTATGGATGTCTGTCAGTCCATCTTCGTGAAGCCTGGAAAGACTGTAGTACTGCACGTCCCCGCTTTTGGTTGAGAGGGTCTTGAGTGCTCCGAATGCGTCGTTGGATGAGGTCATTGATGGGAACTTAGTTGCGAGGTGTCTTGTTTGTTTTGAGCGGCGACTGATGAATTGGTCCGAACCCGGTCGGTTACGTGCAACCTGCTGTGTCAGATCTGCTGCACAATGCTGCAGGGGCAAAACCGGCGGCACGCAGACTCTGTATTGTAGAGAAGTTCAGGGCTGCCACAATTCGGACTGGTTTTCATTGCGAATTCATTTGGAATTGTCGGCACTTTCCTGTTCCGTATTCACCGCTGGTACTTCAAAACGCCATTCCTTCCCAACGATGAGTCTCGCTCCCCGCCGGTAGGTCAGGTACGACCATGCCCATGTGAGCACCACAAAAAATCGATTGCGGAATCCCGTGAGGTAGTAGATGTGCACAAGTAGCCAGGCCATCCACGCTCCAAAGCCGGAAAATTTCCACCGCCCGACTTCCGTGATCGCTCGGCTGCGGCCGATTGTCGCCATTTGACCTTTGTCGACGTACTTGAATGGAAGACGCGGTTTTCCCGCAAGTTCTCGGAGAATGTTCTGAGCGGCGAAACGCCCCTGTTGCATGGCGACGGGAGCGATTCCGGGTAACGGCTTGTCGTTCTGTTCGAAGTGAGCCTGATCGCCCAGGACGAAAATGTGCGAGTGCTGATGCAGGCTGAGATCGTCTTCCACGATGACTCGCCCTGAATGGTCCGTTTGCAGATTTAACTTTCTGCCCAACGACGATGCTTCGACTCCAGCAGCCCACAAAATCGTGGACGACTGAATCTGTTCGCTGCCGACTTCGATTCTGTCGTCGGTGATGTTCGACACCATGCTACTGGTCCATACCTGAACGCCAAGTTGCTCAAGGTCACGTACCGCACGCGTCGAAAGTTCGGGCGAAAACATCGGCAGGATTCTCGGCCCGGCTTCGATCAGGATGACGCGAGCTAAAGAGGCGTCGATGTTGCGAAAGTCGCGAGCGAGTGCATAGCGGCTCATTTCTCCGATCGCCCCGGCGAGTTCCACGCCTGTCGGACCGCCACCGACAACCACAAATGTCAGCAGGCGTTTTCGCTTTTCCGAATCCGTTTCTCGTTCCGCATCTTCGAAAGCGGTGAGCACTCGCCGCCGAATCTCCGTGGCTTGTTCGAGCGTCTTTAATCCCGGAGCGTGTTGTTCCCACTGCGGTTTGCCAAAGTAACTGTGCTTCGCGCCGCACGCCATGATCAGATAGTCGTAACCAACATCACCGAAGTCAGCCATGACACTGCGATCTTCAAAGTCGACACTGCGAACTTCTCCCTGCAATACACGAACGTTCTTCTGCCGCGACAGAATACTTCGAATCGGCGCCGCAATATCCGCTGGACTCAGCCCAGCCATGGCGACTTGATACAACAACGGCTGAAACAGATGATGATTCCACCGATCAATCAGTGTGACGTTCACTTCCGACGACCGACGAAACTCCTTCGCCGCTGCCAGCCCCGCGAACCCACCACCCACGATCACAATTCGTTTCCGCTGCAGGCCATCGTGCATTTTGCTGTCCTGTCGTGTTGATGCCCGAAATGTTCGCCCCTCGATTCTTCACGACATAATTCCGTGGTTTCGGTTCGGTGTCGGGATTGTGCTGGAAAGATTCCTCCATAAGATCAGCGGCGAATCTGACGATTGGGAAAGAACGAAACGATGCGAACCATTCAATACGAATACCGAGATCCTTTGGAAGTCATTTGGCTGCAGGCGGCGGCGGACATGGGGATGCAGATCGAACGCAGCGACGACGTATTTGCATCGTGGGATGGCAACGGTGTGCTGCACATTGGCGGCTCGGAAACACTGGATCCGGATGATTCGCTGGCTCAGATGATCTTTCACGAAACCTGCCATGCGCTCGTGGAAGGTCCGGAATCGTTGAGCAAACCCGATTGGGGGCTCGAAATCGATAATCCTGCTCATCGTGTTCGTGAACATGCGTGTCTAAGGCTACAGGCAGCCCTGGCTTCGCCACACGGTTTGCGGCATTTCTTTGCAGCGACGACTAACTTTCGGAAGTACTACGACGAGTTGCCGGAAGAACCGCTGGAGGGAGACGATGATCCGGCAACTGCGCTCGCCGTGGCGGGATGGAAGAGGTCGCAAACTGGCCCTTGGGCCGAACCGCTTGCCAATGCCCTTGAGCGGACGGCTGCGATCGCTGCAATTGTTAAGCGAGTGTCGCCAACCGATTCGTTGTGGTCGGTTTAATGCCCGACTTTAAGGTGGCGCAAACAAAAACGTGCCGCCCGAAGTGATCGAGCGGCACGTTTGAATTTTCTGGTTGAGCGGTCACTCAATCCGTCTTACAGCATTTTCTGAATCTGCTTGATGACGGCGCCTGGCTTCAGTTCTTTGACGTCAGCAACAGAAACGCTTCCTCTGACTTTGCTTTCGTTGGCCATGACGATGGTGATCGCAGCTTTTGGGCTAATGCCGTAGTTGTCCGGACCGTTTTCGAATTCGTTAGGAACAACAAACGGAACGTTCTTGGCCTCACTTGATTCTGCCATTTTCTTGGCAGCGGCAGAAGCATCAGCTTTGTCGTCGCCCATGACGTTGACGAATGCTGTCAGCTTTGAATCTGCATTCTTAGCAATGGCGGCGTCGATCGCCTTAACCAATTTAATCACTTTGGCGTCAGTTGATCGAGTGAAAACCATGACCTGTGGTCGAGAACCATTCTTGCAGCGGTAACACAGATTAGCGCCTTCGGCAACGCCGTCGTCGGCTGCACCAGCGCACTTCGTAACGTTAAAGGCACCAATTGAGCTGCCGACTTTTGGGCCGCTGGCAAGTTCTTCACCAAAGCTAACGGCAGATGTCACACATAGTGCCAGGCCAAAGATAAAGCAATTCTTCACAGTTCGCTCCTGTTGAGTAAATGGGACTGTTTTGTGCAGAAAAATGCACAGGGGTTAGTTTCAATTCAGTCATAGAGTTGTGGGGCGGATTTGCAAGGCATTCGTTCAGCCAGACCTCGCCTTCAAATCTGAAATCCACTTGAAGCGCTGAACCCGCTCCGTGATGATCAGTGTCGCAAAGGTTCGCGTGATTTTCCAGCAATCCTGCGAACAACTCCCGCAGGTTGTGAGACACCTTGCATTTGGCTGCAAATCTATTGGCTTTTTCACTCGATTCAGGGCTCTTTTCGGGGGCGGTCCTTTGTAGACTGAACTCGACAGCTGGATTTTTCAGTCGGTCGGCCCTTCAAGCTTCAGTCACCAACACCATTTATGTGCTATCAAAATCGACCTTGGCTATCCGTTTTGATGTTGTTGTCAACCAGCGTTTGCCGTGCTCAGTCGACAGACGTCGATCGATCACCGGTTGACCTGTCGTTGTCACCTGACGGTCGCTGGCTGGTGACGGCCAACGAAACTGCGGACAGCATTTCACTGATCCGTACTTCTGATCAAATGATTGTGGCTGAAGCTGCCTGCGGACAGCACCCGGCCGATGTTGAATTCTGTCCGGACAGCAAAACGATTCTGGTGACGGGCGAATGGTCGGGCGACGTCAGTGTCTTTAAGGTTTCCGACGGTAGCTTGAAGCGAACCGGTGTAATCAACGTTGGCTTCGAACCATGCGGCCTGACGATAAGTCGCGACGGCAAACGAGCGTTTGTTGGTTTGGTTGCCAGTGGCCAGGTCGCGGAACTCGATCTGACCGCGCAACGCCTCGTCCAGCGAATCGATGTCGGCAGTTGGCCTCGGTACCTCACGCTAAGCGCCGATGACACCAGGCTGGCCGTTGGTTGCAGCGGCGAATCGCAGGTGCATGTCCTGGATGCGAAGACTGGCGAAAAGCTGTACCACGAACCGCTGGCTTACGGCATCAATATCGGTCACATGATTCCATCTGCCGACAACGAGTACGCTTACTTCACCTGGATGGTGTCGCGAACGAATCCGATCAACGTTAGCAACCTTCGCAAGGGGTGGTTGCTGGCCAGCCGCATTGGTCGCGTGCGGTTGGATGGTCCTGCCGATCGCGAAGCCATTTCACTGGACGTTCCTCGACTGGCCGTTGCTGATCCACATGGCATCGTTATCAGTCGCGACGAGCGGCGGCTGGTGGCGTCGTCGTCGGGGACTCACGAATTACTGGTTTACCGTTTGCCTGATCTACCGTTCATTGGAGCCGGCGGTCCGGGCGATCTGATTGAACGCGAGTTAGAACGTGATCGGGATCGGTTTCATCGCATCGAGGTTGGTGGCCGACCGATGGGGCTGCAACTGGCGGATGACAGTCACACGCTATACGTAGCCAACTATCTTAAAAACTCTGTGCAGGTCGTGAATCTGAAGTTGAAATCGATTGTCACAGAAATCCCACTCGGCGGTCCGGAAGAAGTGTCGCTGGCGAGACGCGGCATGGAAATTTTCTATGACGGTGAGCGGAGCCTGGATCAGTGGTACAGCTGCCATTCCTGTCACCAAAATGGCGGCACGAATTCTCGCGCAATGGACACCTTTAACGACGGCACACCACAAACTCTGAAAACCGTGTTACCGCTTTATCATGTTACCGAAACCGGACCGTGGACGTGGCACGGCTGGCAGCAGGATCTTGACAACGCCATGCACAAATCGATTACGTCGACAATGCTGGGGAAGGCTCCGAGTGCTGAGGACAAGCTGGCACTGCTGACGTATTTAGAAACGCTTGAAGCTCCACCGAACCCATTTCGCAACTCAGACGGTTCTCTGACCGCGGCTGCCGTTCGCGGGCGCGAAGTTTTTCAAAGTGACTTCGCCGCGTGTGCTCAGTGCCACAATGGCCCGCATTTTTCTGATGGAAAAATTCACGACGTTGGCTTGAATGCTCCCGAGGACTACTACGAAAACTACAACACGCCGTCACTACTCGGCACGTATCGCAAGGTCCGGTGGCTGCATACCGGACGAGCTCGCACACTGAAGCGTGTCGTGACAGATCTGCACAGTCCGGAAAAAGTAGCGGGGACACGTAAACTGACCGAGCCGGAAACGAGTGACCTGATTGAATACCTGAAATCGCTGTGACAGTGTCCCACAAAATCAGCCTCTTTGACGCTCCAGCGATCGAGCGGCTGCGCAGGCAACTTAGGCTTGATCCACAACAGGTGCGCGTGCTGCGCAATAAGATGTTGAAGCGTTTTCTCGCTGACGAAGTCGCGATGCAGGACTTCTCCGGCCGCGAACACGTCGACTGTCATACGCTGACGTTGTTTCGGCGTTGCGATTCAGAAATCGACGGTGCGTCGAAGTTGTTGTTCAGAACGACCGCAGGAATGTTGATCGAATCCGTCATCCTGCGAATCGCCACTGGGCGGACAACGTTATGTGTTTCGAGTCAGGTTGGGTGCGCGGCGGCCTGTGACTTCTGTGCGACGGGAAAAATGGGGATCGCTCAGAACCTATCGGCGGCAGAAATTCTGGATCAGGTTTTGCAGGCCGGGCAGATTCTAAAGACAGAAGACCGTCGATTGCAGAACGTGGTCTTTATGGGGATGGGGGAGCCGTTTCATAACGAAGAAAACCTGAATGAAGTTGTCGAGTCGTTAACGGCGTCTCATCTGTTTGATCGTTCGCCGGGGAGCATCCTTGTGTCGACGGTTGGAGTGGCAGACGCGATGCTGCGATTTGCAAAACGGTTCCCGCTGGTGAACCTCGCACTCAGCCTTCACAGTGTAGACCAGGAAACTCGCGAAGGCATCATTCCGCTGGCGAAGAAATTTCCCCTGCAGCAACTGCGAGCAACTTTGCTGGAGATAAACCAGATACAGCAACGTGAAACAATGATCGAATACCTCATGCTGGCGGGCGTCAACGATTCGCTCGACGACGCTCACCAACTGGCCGTGTGGCTGCAAGGCATCGATGCGCATGTGAACCTGATTCCCTACAATGCGATCGAAGATTCGCCGCACCTTAGCGGGACGGCTCGAGACGACATCACCGCCTTTGCCGATGTGTTAAAGGCAGCGGGGCAAAAAACGACGGTCCGATATTCTCTGGGCAGCGACATTGCTGCAGCATGTGGCCAGCTTGTTCGAAAAGAAAACCGCCAGCACGCCATCGATTCGCATTTGTAGATGATGCTATCATTCAAACGTACGTGAAGTGCGATTGGCGAACGCTTCGTTTTGTGCTCACGCAGTTACGGTTGCCTGCTGGCTTCCCGAAAAAGTGGGCTGTCAATGACGGCTGAGATCGTTTCGACGATGCGATAGTCGTTGGCTGCTGATGCTTCCAGAATTGCATCGACTTCCGAATAGTCTTCGGGTTGCACTCCGTTTGCATAGGTCAGCAGTTTGGTGATGAAGCAACGCACAAAGCGATCTCGCATGGCATCCGTTCGCATGAATTCACGGTACTCGCGAATGTTCTGATAGCCGGTCCCATTACGAAATGTTGCAGACGCATCGACAGCGACGAGCGTCACATTATTG
>CAYZYB010000206.1:0-7383 GCA_964481505.1 uncultured Planctomycetaceae bacterium
GAACAGTTGTATACCGCAGTTTCTCCGGTTCCAGCAGGAATTGGTAAAGCCAGGCGGTTTGTACTTTCAAGCCTTCCTGAATCAATGGCGGTGGTGAAGCCTGCCAGGCGAGGTTTCTATTGCCACCAGTTCGCGTCTGCACGAGTTGATCCACCAGCCATTCTGCAAAGGAACCGCCACGTGCCGGCTGGTATTCCACCATTTTTGAATCAGGAATAGTGATACGAGTACTCGGCAATAGACGTTTGGGGTCTTCTGCGTTGCCGTAGTCCACGGTTTCCCACAGATCAAATCCGGTTTCGCGATACTCCGGATCCTCTTCTTCCGGATCTGGTTTCACCATTCGGATGCCATGGAACGACGCCAGCGGGAGGTCCACTTCTTCGCCATCAACAATGAACTTGCCACGTTGTCCGGTAAGAGCCGACTTCGGCTTCTTAAAGCCAAGCAACATCTCCAGGCCATCCGGATGATCTGCGGCAGAAAGCTGCGACGGCATCACGTCGAATTCGAGGTCAACGCCATACGTCACTTTGGGCAATTCCACGATATGACAGCCGGTACAGTTGTACTTGGCCAGCAGGAACTCGCCCTCAATTCGATTCTTATCAACAACATTTGGCGTATAGACGTATTTTTCGGCGGGTGGTTCAGCCACCAGGCCAAGAACAAAGGTGGCAATCGCCTCTACTTCGTCTTCTTTTAATGGGAACTTCGGCATACGAAGGCGTTCGTCGTAACCTTTGGTTTCCGTCTTCATGTAGTCGTAGGTTCTTGGACCACGTAGCTTTTGCCAAATGAATCCCGGGCGACCGTGATGCAGCAGACTGTCGTAGAAATACGCCTGAGTCAGCTCAGGTTCCATTTCTTTGTGGCTGACAGTTCCGTCTTCGGCCATTGCCATTGCCGCTTCGATGCGGTCGTGAGTGGAACCGCCATCCGGTTCGCCGTGGTGATGCAGGAACTCTTCGATGTGTTCCAAACCAAGCTTACTTGTGTCTTTACGGCCCCAGTCCTGCAAGGCGACACCGATTGGGCGAGACTCTTCGTAGCCTGGGATATCGTGACATCCATAGCAGCCGTATCGCGAAATCGTTCGACGTCCGATGTATTCGAGCTTTCGGTTCTTCCAGTCGGTCGCATCTTCGACGGCATCGCCGGTTTCCGTGGCCAGTACAGCTTCGTCGCCAGCAATATCAGCAGCGACTTGAGGAAACTGTCTTGTTTCGAGGATCTGAGTGACCGCTTCGTCGCTGAAGCGAGACTTTTTGAGGAACAGCTTGACAAGCTTATTGACAGCAACATCGTCCGGTTCAACAACAGGGAACTGTTCCGCTTCGCCCTGACTCAACAGAAACGCTGTGATATCCGCAGCCGGGTCAATTGTCTCGTCGCCCTGCTTGTACGGATCGAGATACAGGTTCGGCATCTTGGTCCGTTTGTGATAACGAGTCGGTTCTTTGACCCATGTGTACAACCAATCACTGAACGCCTCGTCGTCTTTGTTGCGATTCACCTTCTTGTGAATGTCGCTGATGTTGGGTCCGAATTCCGCCGTTGTACCAGGGACCGCTGCATGTTGATGACAAGCAAGACAACCGCGTTCTGTGAATAGTGTCTTACCGCGTTCTGCGTTCGCCTTGTAGCCTTTGGCGGGTTTCAGGAGATCGATGTCTTCTGAACCACCGATCAGAACTCTTGCGATACCTGCCAGTTCAGCGGCTTCGTATGCCTGAGCTAACTCGTCTCCCTGATTCGAAAGGTTGAAGAACTGCGGCATCTTGGTTGTGGGGCGGAACCTGCCAGGAACTTCTGTCCAGTAAGCAATAAAATCAGCTGTTGTTTTCGCTGCAACGTGACGCAGGCTTGGACCGGGCTTGCGGAATTTGCCAGCGTGCTGCTTGGAATCTTCGGCAATTCGCTTTTCCTGATCGGCCGTTTGTGGTTCCAACCGGATGTCCGGACCAATGGCGTTGCCGCCATCAAACCCATGGATTTCGTGGCAACCAAAACATCCATATTTACGAATCAGATTGTAGCCCTTGTATGCCTTTGGAGCCGAAGCACCAAATTTTGGATGTTCACCCAGTTCAGTCACGTTGTGATGACATTTGATGCAGGTCGATTCTTGGAACCGCTGCGGCTGCATCGGATACTCCCAGAAATGATTGGGGTGGTAACCGTATTCGTGATGCCATTCTTCAGCCTGATGTGGATCGTTGGGAGTGTGTTCGCCGTTGCCAAAGCTGGTGCCGGAACCCTGACCGTCATGGCAAGCTGTGCATCCGAACGTCGCCACCGGGTGAGGACTGGAAGCGGTGACGAACAGTTCGTGGTTAGGGTGTGTGGTGTAAGGATGCGGGAATTTATTTTCCGCGACCCATGACTTAACATCCTGAGCATCACTTGGGTGACCGTGCGGAAACGCCGGCAGATTGCCAGGTGCGGTACGGTCCATATTCATGTGACAGGTTCGACAACGATCAAAGCGAGCGATTTCGGTCATACCGAGCGTTTGATGCAGATCCGGTAACCAGTCCTGCGTTACTTTAAACTGGCCGTTGAAGCCTTCAATAATCGGCTGCTTCATCAACCAACGCTTGAATTGCATCGCAGCATTGTCTTTTGGCATCAGCTTCTGAAGAGCGTCCTGAGCCAAAACTAAATCCGCTTCAAGCTTCGCGATGGATTTCTCAAAATCCGCGACGGCAGCTTTCTTTTCGTTGTAGCTAACCAGCTGAGACTTCAATTCCGGATCTTCAGCAGCCTCTGGATTGCCGATATTGGATAGGTTCTTTTGAGCCGTTTCGAGCTCCAGTTGGATGTCGTCGCATACCTTTTGTTGAGCCGCGTAGGCAGCTTTGTGGGCAGCAAGAGCTTCCTCCGACAGCCCGTCACGGATGCCGAGGTCAAAGCCCGCTCGCGCTTCGTCACGGTCAGCATTTTCGCTCTTCAGCTTCAGTGCCAACCCTTCAACTTCGCGAACCGACGCATCCTTCTCAGCTTCGAGTTGTCGTTCGAGCGCCTGAAATGGCTTCAATTCCTTTGCGACGTCCCGCTTCTGCTTATTGAGTGACTCCAGCTTTGCCGTGAACTCCGCCGACTGCATCTGCTGAATGTCGCGTTCTTTGGCCGCGGCCTGCAATTCGACGTTGGTCGCCTGATACGGCCGCCATTCGTCGTCGTAGTCCTTTACCATCATCAGCAGAACAGACACCAGCAACACCACGCAACTGATTGCGAAGATGGTGTGCAGCTTGTTCTGGTTTCTGAAGAAATGTTCTTTTGCCGGCATGTCGGTACTTAGTTTTCGGTGTGCAAGGGTGAGTTCTTAGCGTGCGAAGTCAGAGACTTAGATGTTAAAGAACCACTCAGGAATACCCACGATATACTTCAGGGAGAACGTCCATCTCAGAATCATCTTGATCGGCAGGACGGCCATCCACAGGGCAAGGTTTGAAAAAACAAGGAAGCGAAGCACGCCCATACGAACGAAATATTTTCGCAGAATGGTCAATCCAAGGATCGGCGGAAGCAACGCGAAGTAAGCGATGGTCAAAAAGATCCCTGGCGATTCACGCAGAAGAATCGTCCCCACTCCACTGCCCTTTGGTATTCCGCCAATCGGTGCCCAAAAGAACTCAGAAAGATTCACATTATTCGCAGCAACAACTTTATGGACGTCCCACAATTCGTAGATGCCGTAGAAGTTCCAGTTCGGGCCCCGAAGAAATGTCCCCAGCACAATCAAGGCAATCCACAGAGGGAAGAACCCAAACAGAAACACACCCACAGCAAAGCTTCGTTCTTTGAAGCTGTAGTATCCGTTGCCGCCGGTGTTGAAGTCGATGTATGGGACAGCGATCAAACCACCAAGAATGATTCCAGGCAACACAACGCCAGCCAGCCATGGGTCGAAATAGACCAGCATTTCCTGAAGACCGAGGAAGTACCACGGAGCCTTCGAAGGATTCGGCGTTTTGACCGATGACGCCGGTTCTTCCAGTGGAGCCTGCAGAGCAATACCCCAGAAGATCAGGATCGCAGTGAGCACGATCATGCAGATCAGTTCGGTGTAGACCAGGTCCGGCCACACCAACACCTTCTCGCTGTTCTCCTGCTCAATCAACGGACGACCTTCTTCCAGCCGCCGGTCGTTTTCGCAGGCCTGTTTGAAGTATAGCCATGTCAGAAAAGCCACGATAAACAACATCGCCACAATAGGAACGTTGTCCGGCTTCCCAACGATTTGCCGAAAGTCGTAGTCGCTGAGGCTAAGCCCCATGAAGATAAGAGAGCCCTGCAGCAGAGACCACGCGACAGTGGTCTTTGTCCACCATTCTCGACACAAGATCATCGCCGCCCACAGCAGGACGGAGCCAGCGAAGTAGACAACGGGGTTCGCAAAGAAGGCGTCGACGGGATTCTTGAACCACTCCGGAAGACGAATCAGGAACCCTTCCGGATTACTGCCGCCGGTAAAGTGAGCTGCCGACACCATCAGCAGGATCGATGTGATCACCGCCCAGATTGTGGCAACCGGCATGCCACCAACGATCGGCGTGTCTTTACTGAACTCACCATCAGCCTTGTAGCTGCGGATTGTCCAATACAGGTTCATGACGAACAGGATCAGGTAATACCAGCCGAGGCCGTGCAGTACGCTTGCTGTGAGGTCGGGATGAGGATTCATGAATGAGTCAGATTGTCAGATTTGAAATATAAGATCTGAAACGTACGCAATGACGAGCCAGCCTGGTGCCGTTAACGCCCTTCGCCCAAAATCTGGACGAGGGCCCCGTCTCAAAACTTTTACAGTGGCTGACTAATGCCACCGTCTTTTCGGACACGCCAGAAGTGAATCGCAATCAATCCGGCCACCACAAGCGGAACCGCTACGCAGTGAAGAATGTAGAACCGATTCAAAGTCGCTTCGCCTACGAAACGCCCACCCAACAGCAGGAACTTCGCGTCACTGGCGTTTGTAATCAAATCGTAGCCGCCCATATTCAATAGCTGAAAACCCGGGCCTTCACCCCCCAAAAATGGATGGGCACGGGCCATGTTCGATCCGACGGTGATCGCCCAGATCGCCAATTGGTCCCACGGCAACAGATATCCCGTAAACGACAACAGCAGCGTAAGCACCAGCAACAGCACTCCGATCACCCAGTTGAACTCTCGCGGAGGCTTGTAACTTCCCGTCAAGAACACTCGATACATATGCAGCCAAACGGTGATCACCATCGCGTGAGCCCCCCAACGGTGGATTTCACGCATGATGCCGAGTGTTTGAACATCACGCAGGGCCTGAATGTCGTAGAACGCCCATTCCAGAGTTGGTCGATAGTAGAACATCAACAGAACGCCGGTGATGGCTTCGACCAGAAACAGGAAGAACGTAATACCGCCCATACACCAGGTATAAGACAGCGCGATTCCCTGCTGCTTGACGGAAACCGGGTGCAGATGCAGGAAGAAGTTCGTCAACATCACGACAACACGGTTACGACGATCTGTCGGTGCCGGATGTCGGAAGACGCTCTTCCAGATTTGTGAGTTACGAATGTAATCGCCTACGGACACAGCCGAGCTTCCTTCTTTGAAAGTGCTCAGTACCAGGACGTTCCCGGCACCAGGTGCTTTTGACGCAATTTCTTATTTAGACAGGTACGTATGACGCAGCGTTGTCCCACTGCCCCAGTTCTCGCTGAAACTTGACACTCTTGTCGACTTCCAGCATCCCATCTTCTGCCAGCCTGATTCCATAACGCTCAAGCGGTCTGGGAGCAGGGCCTTCGAAGTTGATACCAGTCTTATAAAATCCCGAACCATGGCACGGGCATTTGAATTTCTGCTCACCTTCCAGCCAGTTCGGCGTGCATCCCAGATGTGTGCAAACCGTTGAAAGTGCATACACCATAGGCTGACCGTCGATTTCGTCGTTGACGATCCAGACGCCAAACTGAGCCTTCCACTTTGTCGATACTGTGCCTCCACCGTAATCGGTGGTTGGGCCAATTTTGAATTTCGTTGGCGGTTCAACAAGGACGTTGGGCATCATGAAACGTGCCATTGCGAGTCCCGAAATTGCTGTCGCACTCGTTAGAGCGGACCACGCGATAAACACGGGACTTAGCAAGAATTCTGTGATACTGGCCAAGGCACTTCGGCGAGTTTCTGTAGCTGCCTTCTTTTTGCCGGGCTTTACCAGTGGCTTCCTGGGAAGGGCCGGCTTCTTCGCCGCTGCTGGCTTGGGTTCGCCAGTCACGGGATCTGCTGTCACCACGCCTTGCCGAGCGGCTTTGATCATGTCAGCAGCCGACATTCCGGCAGCCGCCTTGGTATCAATTGCTTTCGCTGCCTTGGGAGCCGCTTTCGCAGCAGGTGCGGCTTTGGCTGCTCCACCACCACGGATCTGGTCCAGTGGTGATCCACCAGCAGCAGGAGCCTTCGCAGCTCCACCGGCGCCGCCCGCACGAATCTTATCCAGTGGCGAACCTCCGGACGCAGCGGCGGGCTTGGCAGCTCCACCACCACCCGCACGAATTTTATCAAGGGGCGAACCACCGCCAGCATCTGCCTTCGCAGCACCACCGGCGCGAATCTTGTCCAGCGGTGAACCACCTGCCGCCGGAGCAGACTCTGAAGCCGCAGCTTCAGGCGCTGGCGCGGGTGTTTCTTCTGCCGCAGGTTTGGGAGCAGAAGCTCCACCACGGATGCTGGCAAGAATGTCGTTTGTAGATTTCTTATCGCTCATTGCGAGCTTCCACCGATCGGCGAGATGTTTGTGGAACGACGACTTCGAAGATCATCGAGATCCAACGAAGAGAGTTAACTGCGATCGCTGCCGCCATTTCAACGAGTGAAACCACAACGCCAATCACAGACTCTACGTGGATTCTGCATGCCGTTATCGGGGCTGGCAAGCTGGATGGAAAAACACCGAATTCTTTTCTCATAAGACGGAAGTGCGAAAAACGGCACTTCTCAGGCCTAAGAAGTCGATTTTTGCTTTGGCTCAACACCGCTTACTGCATGACGATTTGCGTTTCCAGGGCTCTGGCAAACGCTCCGTAGACGCCTTCACTGAAGAGCACAAAGCGAACTTCGCTCGGCTGCTTGTGCCACTTCTGAAAATCTGTAGTTGCTTTAATGGCGATGTTGGCAGCCAGGTCGAGCGGATAACCATACGCTCCGGCACTGATCGCCGGAAACACAATGCTCTCGCAATCGTGTTCAACCGCCAGCTTCATGCAGCTGCGATAGGCCGATGCCAGATGCTCGGGCTCTCCTTCTTTCCCACCTCGCCAAACGGGACCAACAGCGTGAAAAACGTGTTGCGCAGAAAGGTTGCCCGCGACCGATCGTACGGCTCCACCA